>DATGKC010000442.1:0-9646 GCA_035294845.1 Planctomycetaceae bacterium
GAATCGCTCGAGCCGGCGATCAGCGCGCTCCGGTAGCCGATGACGGCGAACAGCGGAATTCCGTAATCGTGCACGGCATTCCGCAGCGAATCGCCCGATTCAAAGAGGCCCGTGCACTGAATCATCACCAGCGGCTGCGCACCGCCGAGGAAGAGCCCGGCGGCGATGGCCCAGGCCTCTCCCTCGCGGCAGACGCGGATCAGCTCCAAGTCTTTGGCCGACGAGAGGGCCTCTTCCCACTGGCCCAGCGTGCTGTCGGGAAGCCAGATGACATGAGTGATTCTCATGCTCGCGAGCTCCGCGACAATTTGCGCCCCCGAAAACATGCTTATTCTTTCTGCGAACGTGCGGGAGCGGCCACAGGCGTCACCCACAAGAATGGCTTATTGGCTTCGTCGATCAAGACTTCGACTTTGGCTTTGGCTTTGTATGCAAACGAATCGAGCGCCGTCTTCCATGTCGTCCGCTTGCGGGGATGCGAAATCTTCACTTCAGCCAGGTCGATCTTGTTGGCCTTGATGGCGGCATGATCGATCAAGATGGGAATTTTGATTTTGTCTGAGACGGCTTCGAGCAGGGCGTCGAGCGGTACGTCTTCCAGGTCGATCGGCTTGATTTCAAATAGCGTGGGAGCCGTCTCGGGAATGGTCTGTTTGCGAGGCCAGCCGACAGGCCAGACGTCGCTGGTCTCTTTGAGCGAATAGACCGTGAGTTCGATGGTGCCCTCGGGAAGCCGCCGCGGACGAAACCCGAGCCCCTGTTCGCTCAGCACGACCGCCAGGGCCGTTCCCTGCGTGACGCCCTTAACCGATTGACCTACCTTGGGCGGTTCTTTTTGCTCGTTGAGCAGGGTGGCGGCCTCGGCACTGAACCGCAGCGGGTCGTCTTTGGGCAAGTCAAACCGCGAGAGCGCCTCGGCGAGGTCGAGGCCGTTCGGATCGGAGGCCAGGGGCTTCTGCATGGCGGTATGAATGACGGCGAATTGTTGCTTGGTCAGCCCCCATACGGGCTTGCCGTCCGGATCGCCTTGCGCTCCGTAAGTGCGCAATTCGTTCAGCCACTCTGCGAGTTTGCCCGAATCGCCGGGAGCAAACGATTGATCGCGGAAAACCAGCCTGCCTTTGCTGTCGAGCGCGCCCGTGACTTCGATCGAGCGCAGCTTGCCGCCCACTGTTTTCTCTGTCACCTCGAGCTTCTCGTCCGGCCGGCCGCGCCGAATCGTGAACGTGACATCCAGCTTGCTGAGAATTTCCGACCACTCTCGTGCTTTGAGACCCGCCCCATCGCTTCCGGTGAGGATTTCCATCGTGATGGTCGTCGACGGTGACTTCTTCTTGCCTGCTGTGATTTCTTGCGGCTGGCGATCGGGCTTGCGCTTCTCGCGCTGTGCCGCGGCAGGCTGCCCGCCCAAACCGGCCAGAATCAGCGCCAATAACAAGCAGAAACGCGATTTCTTGCCCATGGCGATGCTCCTGAAACTGGCGCGGCAGAACGGCCAGCGCATTGAATAAGGACATACGGCTTGCCACGCGGGAGTGCCATTCTCGCCGGTTTTACTGTAACGACCAAGATCAGTTTGTGCGACTGGGATTGACGCCACGCGCCGATTTCCCGATAACGCCCGACTTGGTTGGAGTTCAGGCTTCAGCCTGCGCGGTTTGCGCCAATGATTGAACCACCCATACGACCATGGGAGCCAACTTGCACCACGAGGTCAAACGACGCAGGCCAGAGCCTGAACTCGCACGGTCTCAAATCGAGCCTCCTTGCTATGCCGCCGGCACGCCGCTCGAACGCACGACGCGATGGCTGGCCGTGCTGACCGGCTTCAGCATCCCGCTTTCGACTTCTTTTTCTGAAATCGTCACGGGCCTGTTCATGGCCTGCTGGCTTCTTTCGGGCAACCTGTCGGCCAAGTGGAACGTCATCCGCCGGAATATCGTGGCGCTTCTGTCGCTGATCTTGTTCGGCCTTTTGCTGGCGGGCATGAGCTGGTCATCGGAAACCTGGGAATCCGCGGGACGTTGCGTATTGAAATATCGCGAGCTCATTTATGTGCCGATGTTCATCGTGGTCTTTCGAGATCCTCGATTGCGAGGCCTGGCGACATATTCTTACATCGTGGCGGCGACAATCCTTCTGGCGCTCTCGTATGGCGAATGGCTTTCGGGAGCGGATTTTGGAATCAGCTCGACCAACGACTACGTCATCGCCAAAGATCGCATCATCCACAGCCTGATGATGGCCTTCCTCGTGTATCTGTCGGCCGTCGAATTTGGCCAGGCACGGAGCCGCGCGCCTTCCGGCGGCTGGCAACGACACGCGCATTGGTTGTATGCCGGCATCATGGCGCTCGCGGCGTATAACATCTTATTCATGGTGCAAGGGCGGACGGGCTATCTCTTGCTGGGGGCGCTCGTCACATTGTTTTTATGCCAGCGACTGGGAAAACGGGGCGTGGCGATCGCGTGCCTGGTCGTGGGGGCCACTGCATGGGGAGCGCTCACGTTCTCGACTTTGATTCGCGCACGAGTCGACCAGACGATCGCTCAAATAAGAAATCAATTCGGCCCCCAGCGCAGGCATTCTCCCGATCCGCGCCTGGAATTCTACGCCAACACGCTCCGGCTCATCGGCCGGCATCCACTTTGCGGGACCGGCACGGGGAGCTTTCGAGCCGAATACGCGCGGCTCGTCGCTGACACGCAAGACATTCCCACCAGCGACCCGCATAATGAATACATGCACCTGGCGGCCCAGGTGGGGCTGCCGGGAGCGGGGCTATTCATCGCGCTCTTGGCGGTTCAATGGTTTGCCGCCCGGCGGCTAACGGGCTCGGAAATGCAAATGGGGCGCGGCATCGTGCTGACGATCGCCCTGGGTTCGCTGTTCAATTCGCTGATCTTGAGCATGACGGGGGGCCTCATCTATGCTTACTTCAGCGGAGTCGCGTTTGCCGGCCTTGCCGACGAGCCGGAAACGGGCGCATCGCAAGCCGACAATCCGCCTGCCGCGGTCGAGCCGAATTCGTGCCAGCGGTCCGCGGCGTGATTGTCCGCCCAGCGCGAGTCGAGGATTCAAGTGAGCCAAAGCGTATTGGCAAATTTGCTCGAATCGGCCAACTCGGTCGTGGCCTTCACCGGCGCCGGCATCAGCACGGAAAGCGGCATTCCCGATTTTCGATCGCCCAATGGCATCTGGTCGAAGGCCAGCCCTGTCTATTTCGACGAATTTCTGCGGAGTCCTGCGGCCCGGCGCGAGTACTGGCGACAAAAGAGCATCGCGCACGTCGATTTCGCCCAGGCCCGGCCCAACGACGGGCATCGCGTTCTGGCGGAATGGGAGAAGGCCGGCCGGCTCAACGGCGTCATCACGCAAAATATCGACGGCCTGCATCAAGAAGCCGGCAGCCGGCACGTGCTGGAGGTGCACGGCACAGCTCGCGAAATAAGCTGCCTGACATGCGGCAAGCGATCGCCGGCCGATCCGTGGGTGCGGCAATTTCTCGAGACCCAATCGGCTCCCGACTGTCCCGACTGCGGCGGATATTTGAAGCACGCCACGATCTCGTTCGGGCAGCCACTGGATGAGACGGTTCTCGAGCAAGCCTCGGCATTGGCGCGCCAGTGCGATCTATTCCTGGCCTTGGGCTCATCGCTCGTGGTGCACCCGGCCGCAGGGCTTCCGGCGCTGGCCAAAGAGAGCGGCGCGCGCCTGGTGATCATCAATCGCGAGTCCACGCCGTTGGATGACCTGGCCGACCTCGTGATCCGCGACGGCATCGGCGCAACGCTCGTGCGTGCGGCAAGTGCCGTGTAGCGATCCCGCCAGCACATTCCGCCGCTCCCTTTTTCAGGCAAGCGAGGACGCTCGCCCTACGTAGCACAACCGTCTCGGTTGTGTAGCGCAAAGGGCAGCAGTCGCCCTAAACGAGCTTCAGCGCCGGAAACTCGCTTCCCAGGATTTTTTGCGCCGGGCAGCCGAGCCAGTTCTGGAGCAAATCCGCGTACGCGCTGCGGAAGTCGGTATTGAAGACGAGGTCTCCCTCGCCGAGCTTATCGAGGCGCGGGTACCTTCCGAACAAGCCTCCCTTGATCTTCGCGCCGGCCACGAACAGGCACGAGGCGGCGCCATGATCGGTTCCAGCGCTGGCATTTTCGTCGACGCGCCGGCCGAACTCGCTGAAGACCACCGTCGCGACTTTATCGGCCAGGCCCAATCCGCGCAGGTCTTTATCGAACGCGGCGATCGAGCCCGACAGATCGCCCAATAGGCCCGCGTGCGCGTCGGCCTGCCCGGAATGCGTGTCGTACCCGTCCTGAGAAGTGTACATCACCCGCACGCCCAGGCCTCCGGCCAGAATCTGCGCGGCGTGTTTGAGCTGGCCTCCCAGAGGAGTGCCCGGATATTCAACCATCGATTTGTACTTTTCGGCTGCCCCTTTGAGCCGATCGACTGTCCGATAGACCGAGGCGGCCTGATTCCGCAAGAATTGGACCGATCCTTTCGCCGCACCAGCCCTCGTGCTCAGTTTCCGGCGCAGGGCGATCTCCCTTTGTGCCGGCTGTTCGGCGGCGGCGAACGCTTCCAGCTCGCCCACGACCGGAATCACCGCCCTCGCAGCCTGACAGGCTTGCGGCAGGCTGCCGGTGAAGGCCAGTCCCGGCAGTGCGCCGTCGTCGGGATTCGGCGGAAGCTGATCGATGAACCTCCCCAACCAGCCATCGGCCGGCGGAAGCTTTTCGGTGCTGGCCGTTTGCCAGATTTCCATCGATCGAAAATGCGAGCGGTCGGGATCGGGATATCCAACCCCCTGCACGACGGCGACGCGTCCTTCCTTATACAGTTCGGCGAGCGGTTCCAAGGCGGGATGCAGCCCAACCCCGTCGGAGATTTTGTGCACGTTGACTTTCGGAATTCCGAGAGTCCGGCGGTTTTTGTAATAGAGGTCCTCTTCGAATGGAATCACCGTATTGAGTCCGTCGTTGCCTCCACTGAGCTCGATCACGACGAGCACGTGGTCGTTATTGGCCGCCGCGGCCGACTCCTCGGCGGCTTGAGCAAATAGGCGCGGCCCGAAGGCGCCCAGCGAAACGAACGAAAGACCCGCCATCCCCAGAAATTCGCGGCGTGAGGCGTTCATGGTTCAGCTCTCCTCTGCGTGCGTGGCACTCGTTTCAATAGGCCTGATACTCGGGCAGCGCCAGCATGATGCCTACGAGCTGCCGGACCTTCGTCATGCGAAGCCCCTCGTCTTCGCGAAAGGCTTCGAGCATAGGTCCCTCGTCGCCCATGATCAGAAACGTCTCGAACTCTTCGCGGTTTTCGGACGAGAGCTCTCCCTGAAACAGCACTTGCGCCAGCTTTTCAACGATGCTCGCTGCCGATTTGTCGTCCGCCGGAACGAATTCCTCGACAGGACAATGCGGATTGAATTTGTTTTCGCCGGCGTTCATTTCGGGAATCGACCGCGCATAGGTCAATCGCGCGGCCAATGTCGTCGAATTGATCCATTTCTCTTCGCCGTCCCAGCCCTTGACGTTGGGAGGCGCCAGTAACTGCTGGCCCATCGCGCTCAGGTGACCCACGAGGTCGGTGGCCGGCTGGCGCACGCCGAGGGTGCGGGCGATGCCGACGACGAATTCGGCCGGGCTGGCGATGCGCGAGCGGTAGCATTCCGGCGAAAAGAAATACTGCGACTGAAACAATTCGCGCAAAAATAGCCGCGTATTCAATTGTGTGCGGTCATACAGCTCGGCCGCTTCAGAAACGACGTCGTTGGGTGGATTGGGGGCAGCGAAGTAACGCAACAGCTTGCGGGCGATAAACCGCGGCGTGGCCGGGTGCGCCGTCAAGAGGTCGATCACATCGCCTCCGTCGAATTTGCCGCGCCGCCCCAGAAATTTCTTCACGCCGAAATCGTGGACCGCCGCATTGAACGAGAAGTCGGCGCCGCTGCGATGCCAGCCGGTAAAGGCGCGGGCCGCCTCGAGCACGTCCTGTTCCGAGTAATTGCCGATTCCGCAGGTGAACAGCTCCATGAGCTCGCGGGCGAAGTTTTCGTTGGGGTGTTCCTTCACATTCGACTGGCCGTCGAGCCAGACGATCATGGCGGGGTCGCGGGCCACGGCCAGCGCCAGCTCGCGAAAGCTTCCCGGCCCGAGCCGGCGAAGTGTCTCGATCTGCCGCAGCATCAATTGCGTGTCTTCCACCTTATTGACGCTGGTGGCGAAGTGCCCGTGCCAGAACAAGGCCAGCTTCTCGCGCAGCGCATGCCGTGTGGTGAGCATGCGGTACGCCCACCATGCCTGGCAGACGCCGGGGTCGCCGGCATTCACCAGCGTTCCGCCGATGGCATTGAACGTGCGCTCGAATTCTCGATCCTCATCGTCGGCGTCGGCGAACAGATCGTCGACGGCTTCTTCCAGGCCCTTTCCCACGGCGGCGGCGACCTGCGCCGAATTGGCGCCGAAGCCCGAGCGCCTCAAAAGATGGGCCGCCTTGCGCGCGTCGAACGGATCGCCCGCGTCGGGAATGAACGGCTCAAAAAACTTGCGAGCCATCGTATCGCCCTTGGATCAAGAAGCGGCTCACGAACTTGCGATGCAGCGTGTATCATGCACTCGGTCGGAACGGCTGACAAGGGCGATCGAGTTGGGCGACGCCTCGATCGCAGCTATTCGTCCTTGGGCGGCTCGACGTCCGGAATGTATTTGTCGATGACGATCGGCCGGGCCACGAATATTTTGATCGCCCGATCTGTGTCGGGGATATCGACCACGACCGTTCCCAGAATCTGCGCCGTGCCCAGGCTCACGTACTCGCCCGGCACCAGGTTTGCCGTGTCGGCCAGCAGCGCGATCAACCCCCGATTGATCCGCGCCACGACCATTTTCCGGCCGAAAACCGCCAACACTTCGACGAGCTTCAAATCGCCCACGTTGCCCACGTGCACGGGCACGTGCCTGCCGAACGACGGCGAAAACAGCGCATCGAACGGGCTCGTTTCCCGCAGCTCTTTGACCGACAGGCTGCCGGCCGGCGGTGAATTGCCCACGTTGCGGTTTCGCCTGGCCGGCTGCGGCGCGGCGGCCTTGATGGAATCGGCCAGCGTGGCGTAATAGTGCAAAAGTTGACGCTTCAAAAAATCGCGAATCTCGGTCGGCAGCTCCGGATTGTCGACCTGCCTGATGATCTTGCTGGAAACCAGCCCTTCCACATTGACCGTGAATTCTTTCCTCGAGTATCGGCCCGGCGATTCGGGCCGCATAATGAGAAGAGATACCGCTTGGGCGGGCCGGAACTCGTCGATAAGGTCTTCGACGATGCTGCTCTGCGCGGCGGCTTTCCCGTTGATCGACCGAATCACGTCGCCCACCTTGAGCCCGGCTTTGTACGCCGGCGAGCGATAGGCCACCTCGGTGACCACCACGCCCGAGCGGCTGGGCAGGCCGCGCGTGGCGCGGGCGTCGAAATCCGACACATCCAGCCACTTGACGCCGAACCACACGCTTTGCGAAAGGGTCTTGAATCGCGCAGCTTCGGTGGGAGACAGGTCGCTCTTGACCAGGTGCACTTCTTCGGTGCCATCGAAGTCGGGCTCAGTCGCCGGGCGAGGCGCGGTTTTTCCCTTGGCGGGGGGGAGTTTTTCGGGCGAGAGCGAGGTCACCTGCTGCCCCTGCGCCGCCTCGACTGCCTTCTGCGCATCTTCGCACGAGATCGCGAAGTTCAGATTTTGCCCGGCGGTCAATGACATTGTATTCACGCCGACGACTTCTCCGCGCGTGGAAACGAGCGGTCCGCCGCTATTACCCCCAGAAATCTGGGTGGTCATCTGAATCCACGTCCCCGAGCCGTTGAAACCGAACTCGGCCAATTCCTTCGCGGGGCGGATTCCGCTCACGATTCCCTCGGAAGCCGAAAACGAAAGGCCCAGCGGCGAGCCGAAGGCCACGACTTTCTCTCCCTTGCGAGGAATTTTTTTCGCGAACCGCAAGGACGGCAAGGGGCGGTTCGGCCGGACGGTCTGCAAGACGGCCAGGTCTTTTTCGGGGAGCACGTATTTGAAGCCTTCGATGATCAGCTTCGTTTTGTCATTGAACGTGGCCGAAATGGCGTTCGCCTGCTCCACCACGTGATAATTGGTGACGATCGTTCCACCACTGTCGACGACAAAACCGCTGCCGCATGCTTTCCCCCGTACGCAATCGACATCCAGCCGCACGACGCAGCGCTCGACGTCTTCGATAAGGTCGGCGAGCTGCCCGATTTGGGCCGCCGCGCGGCTGTCATCGTCGTTTTCAGGCTCTTTGGGCTTCGCATCGGCAGCACCCGAGTTTTCGGGATCGAGGCGGCCGGTTTTGCTTTGCAGGGCCTTCGACCGGCGCTCGTCTGCTGAACGATCGCGGTCTTTGGAAGTCCCCCGGTCTACCGCATAGACCGGCGGCGACATCTTGGGCGGCGTTCCGGTGACTTCTATGACGGTGGCCGAATGCTTTCCATAACTCTTCACCATATGACCCGCGACCGTGAAACAAAATGCGGTGAAAGAGAGGGCGGCCGCGAGTTTCATCCCGTAAGGCAATGGATCAGATTTCCAAGCCCGCTTGCGGCGCTTCGTGGGCTTCTCATGAATGCCCGGAACGCTGATCGCCGGGTTTTCGACATCCACAAGTTGGCCGCAGCCGGGACACCGGATGAGCCCGCTCAGAAATGACTCTTTGATGACCAGCCGTTTTCCGCAGGCGCACTCGATCAGTTGGCCCATAGTGCGAGTCATTCGCTGATGCGTTAAGAATGGACGTGATTTTCGGCTGTTGCGAAGGTCCGACTGCGACCGTGGCCGCCCCGAGCGCCGACCGAAACGACATTATGTCTGGTGCAGTCTACCCGCAGATGGGTGGAGAATTCAACTGCACTTTGAGCACACTCCTGTTGACCGAAAAAAAGGCGAGCCATAGACTTCAGGTGCACGGTCGCATTCACGATTCGCATGCCGCCGGCGTTCAACGGACTTGCTGCGAACCATCGACATGGCTGCTACGATCGAGAAGGTGAAGGCGCGGCTGCCGCCGGCGGTGGATCATCGCCGCGGCGACCCGGCCGGTTGGATCGGCTGGATCGTCATTCCGAGCTGGCTGCTTTCGCTGGCCCTGCACACCGCACTTCTGTGCGTCATGGCTTTCGTCCTGCATCGGCCGAGCGGTTTTGGAACCTCGGGCTTCGGAGACGGTGAAACCGGAATTTACGCCGGCCTCGGGAACGGGACGGCGCCGGGCTTGCCAGGCGACGGAACCGGTCTGCCGATCGGCGAGACCGTCGGAATCTTTGACGGCCCGGCGCAGGGCGCGGCGGGGGCGCGCGAGGCGGGAACCAGCGAATCGGCATCGAACTCGGCCCTCAAGGCGCCTCAGAGACCACGCGCGCTTGACGACGGCGACGCCGACGATGCCCCGCCGGTTGCCCTCGATCTTCCGGCGGCGCCGAAGGTCGCCAGATTGGGATTCGGATCGGCCGCGCCTGCTGGTTCGGCGGGCGATGCGCGGGACATGATCAAATCGTCCGGCCGAACGAATTCGGCCGGACGCGGGGGTTCAGCCGACGGCAGCGGCGACGGCGGAGGCGGTGAAGGACCCGGCGGCGGGGG
>DATGKC010000443.1:0-6045 GCA_035294845.1 Planctomycetaceae bacterium
CGGGCAAATCGGTCCAGCGATCGGTTCGGCCGCTGGGCCAGCGAACCTCCAGGCTGTCGACCGAGGTGCTCGGTCCCAATCCCAGGATCACGCGGCGTTCGTTCGTCGCATAATATCCGCCGCCCCCTTGCACTTCGTGAATGCGCGTCGTGCCGCCGGTGGTGATCGTAATCCGAGCGCCGATCGCATCGCGATTCGATTCCACCCCGATGAGATCGAGAATCAGCCGCCGACCGGTTTGGCCGCTTTCGTTGTGCAACAAGGCCGCGGGACGGTCAAGGTGCACAACCACGAGATCCGGGCGGCCGTCACGGTCCCAATCGAGCCGCGCCACGGCACGCCCCAGGTACTCGCCCGCAAAGTATTCGCCGCAGTCGCGCGCGATATCGGCAAAATTTGCCGATCCGCCGTTATAGAGCACTTGAGGGCGCATTTTCCAAGGCTCCCCTCGCGCCCGAAAATCGTCGACGTGGCCGTTGGCAATGAACAAATCGAGCCGGCCGTCGAGATCGACGTCGATGGGCTGCGTCCCAAACCCCAAAAACTGCCGCGTCAGCTCGTCGAGCCGGGCAGAGCGCGTTTCATCGACGAACAACAGATCCCCTTGGTTGACGTACAAGGTCGCCGATTCAAGGTAGAAGTTCGTCACGAATAGGTCGAGCAAACCATCGCCATCGAAGTCGCCGCAGGCAATGCCCATCCCCGCTCGGGCATAACCCGAACCGGTGACGGCGGCGCCCGCGGCAAGACCGCGTTCTTCCAGGCGCAAAGGCGCCCCGGGCTGTTCAGTCTGGTTGTGGTAGAGAAAGTTCGGCGTCCCGTCATTGGTTACGTAAACGTCCGGCCGGCCGTCGTCGTCGAGATCGGCGATGACGATTCCCAATCCCTTCCCGTCTTCGGCTGTGATCCCGGCGGCTGCGGAAACATCTTCGAACGATCCATCGCCGCGATTGTGATAAAGCTGATCTTGTTCGGCCTTGTAGTTGAGCAGGCTGCACGTGGTGAAACGGTCGGGGGGGCTTCCGCAAATCCGATAGGCGTCGGCAACGTAGGTCACCACATACAAATCGAGGAAGCCGTCACGATCGAGATCGGCAAAGGCGAGACTCGAGTACCAATGTTCGCCTTCGATGCCGGCCCCCTGCGTCACGTCGCGGAAGGTTCCATCGCCATTATTGTGATACAACACATTCGAGCCGAAATTGGCGACGGCCAAATCGGCGAAACCGTCGTTGTCGTAGTCGCCGGCCGCGCATCCCTGGCTGTACTGCGTATCGCCCAGGCCGGCGATTAGGGTCACATCGCGAAATGTTCCGCCGACATTCTGGAACAGGCAATCGGGCCATTTCTCGTCGTGCTCGCCTACCGGCAAGGGCGAGCCCTGCGCGAAGTACAGATCGGGCCAACCGTCACCATCGAAATCGAACGCGGCAAGGCCTCCTCCGGGAGACTCGAGCAGATATTTGAATCCGCTGGCGCCGTTTCGGTACTGAAACTCGATTCCTGCCTCGCGATGGCGATCGACCAAACGTATCGGGGCAGGCGATTGGCCAATCGGCATTGCGGCGCGGCCGCTCGACGCGCCGGCCGACGGCGAACGCAGCGGCTTGTGAACGCCGGCGACGGAACGCGGCGGCGCCCGGTTTGCCTCTGGCATTTGCGATTGACTGACGGCTCTGGCGTAGAGCGCTCGAACATCGGCGTCGCTTGGCTCCCATTCGAGCGCCTGCTCGATCCAGGGCAATGCGTCGCCCGCACGCCGGAGCTCCAGAAGGAGCCGTGCGATCTCGACTGCAATCGGCAGCATAAATCCGATCGCCTGAGGTTCGGCGTTGCGGATCCGCGGGGCCTGAAGCACAAGCTGTTCCATCCGCCGGGCGCGGTCGAGAACAGACTCAGCCTCATCGCGCCGGCCCAGGTGCGAGAGAGCCATCCCCAGAGTATGGGCCGTGGGAATGTCTTCCGGGTCGCGATCGTCGGCCGCTCCGAGGTACGTCGCCGCCGTTTCCCAATCGCCCACGGCCGCCGAATAATCGCCGCAAGCGCGAAGGAACCATACGGGGGCGTCGTCTGCGGGCGTTTGCTCCCGCAGTGCTTCCCAGGCGCGATCGATGCGGTTCGTTTTGAGCAGCGACTCGACAAGCAAGCCTCGCACAGCCAGTTCGCCCGGATGCCTTTCCAGCCAGCGCTCGAGCAATTCGACAGCCTCATCGAATCGCGACTCCCCGAGAAATGATTCCCCCAGCGCCAGAACGCTGAGCACGTCCCCGTCGTCGGACGCGATGAGCCGCTCGAGATCCTTCACTCGCACGGGGGCCGGGGGCACTTTTCCCAGGTTGCCCACGGTACGCGACAGTTCTTCGAGCGTCAGCGGCCGAAAGGCGCGCAGGGCGATTAGCTCGCGCCTCAACTCGGCATCGCGCAATTGCAATTTGTAAAGGTGAGCGAGCCTCTCGCGCGGCTTGAGATACGCGGGATCAAGCTGCTTTGCACGCAGAAAGAGCGGCTCGGCACGCCTCGCCTCGAACGCAGTGTACGCCAGCATCCCCTCGGAACAGCGGGCGACCGCGCCGTCGGATGGCGGGGTGTCGGGAATCATCGACCAGTACTTCTGTGCAGCCGCGCGGTTGTTCTGGTCGCGCGCGACCTCGCCGCGCGCCAAGAGCGCCCGGCGATTGGCCGGCTCGCGGCCCAGCACCTCGTCGAGCAAACGGGCGGCCGTGGCGTAATCTTGGGCCGCACTGGCGTCGGCCGCCTGGCGCAAGAGCAACACGATGGCCGGGCGCGGCGCGACCCATCTCCAGGCGGCCAATGCACTTGCCGCCAGAATCAATGCAATTACGCCCGCGCCGGCCGCGCGATATCGACTCGATCGCCTCGCTTGAGGCATCGCGAACTCCCCTGACATAACGGCGCCGGCAGCCGACTTTCGCGCGGACTAAGGCAATGCGTAAGGAACCCCTTTTCAAGTGTACTCGCGGGCCAGCGCGGCGGCAACCGCCGTTTTTGTCGTTGAGTTTTGTGCGGCGTGGGTTGTGCATGGTATCTTAGGATTTCCGCCGCAAAATCCGGCGGTAGCCCGTGCCTGAGCACGACTTGGTCGAATAGGGGACCATGATCCCCGGGAAGTGTGATGAATGACCTTTGCGATTGGCGCCGGGGGCGCTGCTCCGCATGAGCATGCGCATGCACGGAGGCTTGCGCTAAGAGTTTTATTCTTGATCGTCATTGCCGCCGGCGTGGCGCTGGGCGGGTGGTTGGCGCTGCGCGATGGTGAAAGGCCGGAGGCAGGGGCTGGTTCGGGCGGAGATTCCCGGGACTCAACGGGCGGCGATGAGTGGCGCGCCGTGCCGGGTTTCGTGGGAAGCGCGGCATGCCGGAGCTGTCACCCGGAGCAATTCGCGTCGTACCTCGAGACGGCTCACAGCCAGGCGCTGGCGGAAGTCCGGACGGAATCCGAGCCCTCAGACGCGGTTTTTGACGACAGCTCGTCGCGCTATCGATACCGCACGACGAAATCGAATGGGCGGCTCGTTCACGAAGTCAGCTTGCTTTCGGCGAGCGGAAGCGAGTCGGGAAGCCGAAGTTTCCCGCTGGCCTATCGCGTGGGGTCGGGGCGCGTCAGCCGAACCTACATCATCGCCACCGATGGATTCTTCGTCGAGTCGCCAATCACCTGGTGGGAACAATGGCAAAGATGGGGCCTTTCTCCCGGGTATAATGCCTCGCGACACCCCTTCGGCCGCTTGGTGGTGGAAGACTGCCTGTTTTGCCACGCCGGCAATGTGGAGACCAGCGCTGCCAGCGACTACTCGATGCGGTTTGTCGAACTATCGATCGGTTGCGAGCGCTGCCACGGCCCGGGCAAAGCACATGTTGAAGAAAAGCGGTCCGGCGGACCCGCCGGGAAATCGGCTCGCACTATCGTCAATCCCAGGCACCTGCCACGAGATTTGACGCAGGCGATCTGCCAACAATGCCACATGCAGGGCGACTTCCACGTGTCGGGGCGTGGCGAATCGGCCAATAATTTTCATCCCGGCGAGCTTCTCGAAAAATACCGCCAGGAGTTCCGTGTGCGGGAACCCAAGGCGGCCATGCAGATCGTCGAACATTCCGAGCAATTGGCGCGCAGCGCGTGCTATCGCCAAAGCGAAACGCTGACTTGCGTCACCTGCCACGACCCGCACGCAAGCGTCCCTCAGGAAGATCGCGCCGAGCACTATCGGTCGATCTGCCTGGCGTGCCACCAGAACGAAAGCTGCAAAACGCCGCTCTCGGAAAGGATGGAACAATCGCAAAACGAATGCGTCCGCTGCCACATGCCGGCCAATGAAACCGAGTTGCCGCACGTCGCCTTCACTCACCACCAGATCGGGATTCATCCGCTGAAATCGGACGAAGAGCCCGAGAGCGGCGACGACCTGCTCGTTCCGCTGTTCGATTTGGCGAGCTTCTCGGAGTCAGATCGCCAACGCACGCTGGGGTTGGCGTGGTTGGAACTTTCGTTGCGCACGCAAAACAGCCGCGACGCCGCAATCGACCGCGTCGCGGCCGGAATCAAGGGAGAGCGCATGCTGACGAGCCTTCCCCAAGAATTCGTTGATGAAGCCGTCGCGGCCACGCTGGCCAGGCACCATTTCGCCCGACGCGACAGGGTTGAGGCCGAAGAAGCGGGCCGCCGGCTGCTGCGGATGAACGGGATTTCTACCGAGTCGCGCATCAGCGCACTTTTGCCGCTGGCAACGGCTTCTTTTTACGATAACCGCTTCGAAGAAGCCACCGAGCACTTCACCGAGTTGACGCAATTGCGCCGCAGCGCGCGCGACTGGTATTTTCTGGGACTCTGCCGACAGTTTGGCGGAAACGCAGGCGAAGCGACTGGCGCTTTCGAGAAGTCCTGGGAAATCGACCCCAGTGCGATCGAGACCTGCCAGGCGCTGGCTGCCCTATCTCACGCGGCCAACGAGCTCGATGCCGAACGGCGCTGGTCTGGCGAAGTCGAATGGCTGCGCCTTTGGTCGGCGAATCGGGCCAATGTCGAGGAGAGCGTCGACGAAAAGCTGGACGAAGACCGGGGAACGGCCGGCGAACAAGAATGAGCCTGGCTTGCTGATTCGTAACGCATTCTCTCTTGCTCGGTTTTCCGCTTTGCGAAATACTCTGCCTGTCGGCTCAAACCGACAGTTGCACGCCAGGGAACGCCAAACCGGCCAGGGTGGGATAGAAAGGAGCTGCCATGCGGCGCAGAATGTTCGCTTGGCTCGGCTTTTTTCTGACGTCGTCGGCAGTCGCTTCGGCTCAAGACATTGTCCCGCCGCCGGGTTTTTCACCCGCGCCAGGAGGCACCGCTGCGCCTCCGGCCGCAAGAATTGTGGGCGATCCAGAGAATTTGCCCCCCGCGGGCGACTTTGATGATCCTTACGGTCGTCGAAGCCAACTGTCTTATGATCCGACGACTCCCTATTCGCCATATTCTCCCTCCCCGCCGGTTCCCGCCTATTTTGGCGCAGATACCTGGCTCGCCCCCAGGGTTTGGGTTCGCGCAGAGTTCCTTTACTGGTGGACGAAAGCCAGCCCGGTCCCCGCCCCGCTCGTCACTCTGGGAGACCCCGGCGATTCGATTCCGGGCGCGATCGGTCAGCCGGGAACTTCCGTGCTTCTCGGAAATCAAGACATCGACATTCGCGGACGGCCGGGGGGCCGGTTCACGCTGGGCATCGCGCTCGATCCTGAGCGGACCTGGGGCCTTGAGGGAAGCTATCTCTTTCTGGCGAATACTTCCGTAACACATGGCGTGTTTTCCGATGGGTCGTCCGGCTCCCCCGCGCTCTTCGTACCCTTTTTCAACCCGAATTTGCCCGGCGAAGATTCGACGTTGCTTGCCGATCCGGGAGCGTTCGCCGGCAGCGCTCGCCTGACCATCCAAAGTTTTTTTCAGGGCGCCGAGGCGAATCTGCTGTATAACGTCCAAAACGCGAACGGCCTGCGCTTCGACCTCTTGGGCGGCTTTCGCTACTTGAACCTGCAAGAGAGCCTGCTTTT
>DATGKC010000444.1:0-4660 GCA_035294845.1 Planctomycetaceae bacterium
GTTCGGCCAGAATCTCGGTATGGCCGGGATAAGTTAGACCTGCCAGGCGCAAAGCGGCTTTGCTGAGTGGCGCGGTCGCGACGGCGTCGACCGTTCGTTCGAAAGCGGCCCGCGCCGCCCCGACGAGGCATTCGTAAGCGGCTCGCCCCGCTCGAGCGTCATTTTGGCCGGCGGGCGCCTGCGACGCTTCGTCTCCCGCCGGGTTCCAACACGAGATGACCGCACCGTCGTCAGACGCCTGATCAATGTTCGCAATGGCACGCACTTCGAGATCGGCGCGGCACAACTTCACGGCGCGGCGGACCACTTCGGGATGTCCCACGACGACCGGCCGGCACCAGGAATGAAGCGGCCGGGCGCACCACGCGCGGACGATCACTTCCGGGCCGATGCCCGAAACGTCACCAAGCGTGAGGGCGATGCGGGGCAACATGATAGTCTGTAGAGATTGGGGCTTCTTCGAGACCGCGGCAAGCGGCCATGGGATTCGGGAAACGAGGAATTCAAGCGTAACATTCGGCGTCAGAGAGCGGAATCCCGCGCTCGTCCTTTGGCGACAGCGTCGGGCTCGCGATCGGCCAATCGACGCCCAGGGCGGGATCGTTCCAGAGCAGCGTCCGTTCGTCTTCTGGAGAATAGACTTCGGTGCATTTGTAAATGACTTCGGCGACGTCGCTGGTGACGCAGAAACCGTGAGCGAAGCCGGGGGGAATGTACATCTGTCGGCGATTCGACTCGCTGAGCTCACAGCCGTACCATCGTCCGAAACCCGGCGAGCTGCGGCGCAAATCAACCGCCACGTCGAAGACCTTGCCGCGGATGGCGCGAACCAGCTTGCCTTGCGGATGCTTGATCTGATAGTGCAGGCCGCGCAGCACGCCTTGCCGCGAGCGCGAATGGTTGTCTTGCACGAATTCGACGTCGATTCCCGCGGCGGCAAAGCGCGGCTTGTGAAACGACTCCATGAAAAATCCCCGCGCGTCTTCGAAGACCCGGGGTTCTATGAGAACGACTCCGGCCAGCTCGGTGGGAAGAAATTGCATGAAGTGGCATCCGCAATAGAGACAACGGCCGTGGCGCGAAGGCGCGAGATCGTTCGCGCGGCCTGGTGTGGACGGCAAAGCGTTCCGTCGCGTTGCACTCATCCGGTGTGTTAGTGTATCAACGTGATTGAAAAACTTCGACTGGAGGAAATCGAACCATGCCCGATGATCTGTTTTCCGTGGCCGGACACGTGACTTTGCTTTCGGGCGCAAGCCGCGGCATAGGCCGGGCGTTGGCGGCCGGTTTTTCCGAGCGCGGCGCGAAAGTCGTGATCACCGGTCGTGAAGCCGCGTCGCTGGAAAGAACGGCCCACGAGATTTCGACCGCCGACAATGCGGTGCTCCCGATCGTTTGCGACGTTTCGCAAACCGAGGCCACCAGCCGGCTGGTGGCCCAAGTCCTCGAGGAATTCGGCCGCATCGATACGCTGGTCAACGTGGCCGGAGTCAACAAGCGCAAGAAAGTCGAGACTTTTTCAGCCGACGAGTACGACTTCATTCTCAACGTCAATCTTCGCGGCCTGTTCTTTCTATCGCAAGAGGTCGGAAAAGCGATGATCGCTCAGAAGGGCGGCGCGATCATCAATATCGACTCGGTCAACACCAATTCGCCCCTCAAGGGCGTATTGCCGTACGCCATCAGCAAAGCCGGCGTGAGCATGATGACGCGCGGCATGGCGGCCGAATGGGGCGAATACGGCGTGCGCGTCAACGCGATCGCGCCGGGTTTTATTCTGACGGATCTCACCAGCAAGCTCTGGTCGAATCCCACGATGCAGAAATGGGGGCACGCCAATACGCCGCTCAAGCGGCTGGGCCAGGTCGAGGATCTGGTCGGAACGGCGATTTACCTGGCGTCGGGGGCCTCGGCATTCGTGACGGGCCAGGTGCTCTACGTCGACGGCGGCCTGTCGGCCGGGACGCTTTGGCCGATCGAGCTCTAAATGGGAAATTTGCAGCCGTTGCCGGTGTTAACGATCGTTCCAGCGCCGAAACAATGATCTCCGGCCGCCGATTCGCGCGTCCGATGAGAATAGATCGAGGCGGAAAATGCCGTTTCGCGAGAAGATCGGCGCCGCTCGAAGCTCGCCCTCATTCCGTCTTGAATCGACCTCTCCGGAACGGACATCCCTCATTTGCCATGCGGACGTCGATCGTCAACGCAACCGAGTACACGGCCCGGCAGGCGCGCGCTGCGCAGCGCGTACTCGATGCGCTCGACCGCGCCGATAAGCGCCTCATCGCGCATTACAGCCAGCATCGCGACCATGCCCGCAAAAAGTACCGGGGAATCGTCACGGTCCTCGTGCCCCCCGAAGAATTCAAACCCGAGGACGCCATCGACGAGCCCGTCCGCTTCGACGCTTTCGCCCGCAATATCTCTTGCAGCGGCCTGGCCTTCATTTACCCGGGCGAGCTCAGAATTCGCAACTTGATCGTCGGCTTGAGTCCCTCGCCTCCGCAGATCAACTGGTTCACCGCAGAGGTAGTCCGCACGCAACGAGCCCAGGAAGGCTTCTGGGATTACGGCGTCGAATTGACGGGGCGCACCGAGCTTTAGAACTTTCTTGCCTCCGGCCTCTTTGGCCGAATAGAATGGCTCGCGGGCGTATTCTTGCCAGAATTCGGCGGCGGAGAAAGTCACGATGCTGAGGGTTGGGCGCATTTTGACCCGGCTTTGCGGGCAGATGACGCGGCGGGAAATGCTGCGGGCCGGCGCGATTCCCGCGTTGGGACTGTCGCTCGCCGACCTCTTCAAGCTGCGGGCCGGGGCCGCTGCGCCCATGGCGAAACGGTCGATGATCCTGCTCTGGCTCTGGGGAGGTCCCAGCCAGCTCGACACGTTCGACATGAAGCCTGCCGCGCCGCTGGAATATCGCGGCCCTTACCGCCCGGTGGCGACCAATGTCTCGGGGATCGAAATCTGCGAGCTATTGCCGCGGCTGGCTCGCTGTGCCGATAAGTTCGCCATTTTTCGTTCGCTGCGGCATCAGACGAACGACCACGGCATCGGTGGGACTGTGGGCCTTACGAGCTCGCAGGCCGGCGCCATCAGCCTGGGGGGCCAGACCGTTCCGGGCCGCTTGCAGCCCACGCACGGAGCCATCGTTTCGCGGATGCGAGGCTTTCGACCCGATCTGCCGACGTTTGTTTCGATCGGCGGACGGTTGCATCAAGGGCACCGCCCCATCGCCGGCGAAGGGGGCGGCTCGCTGGGAAGCCTGTATGATCCTTTTCGCCTCGAATACGATCCCGATGAAGGCGTCCGGATCCCGGAACTGGATATCATCGACGGGCTCTCGCCGGCGGCCCTGGACGATCGGCGGGCGTTGCTGCGCCGGATCGAAACGATCCCCCGCCAGCTCGAGGCTTCGCGCTCGATCGAACGCCTCGATGAATTCTATCAGCAGGCGTTTTCACTTCTACTGGCGAGCTCGGCGCGCCGGTTCTTCGACGTTGCCGACGAGCCGGAAGCCCTCAGAAACCAGTACGGCCGATTTCGGTTCGGACAGTGTTGTTTGATGGCGCGGCGACTCGTGGAGGCGGGAGTGGCGTTCGTCCAGGTGAACTGGAGCTCGCACGTCGAGCCGATCGAAGACGCCGGCGACGGCGGCTGGGATACGCACGACCGCAATTATCCGCAACTTCAAGACCGCCACGCCTGGATGCTCGATCAATCGCTCTCGGCGTTGCTTGGAGACCTCGACGGACGCGGATTGCTGGAAAGCACGCTCGTCTTGGCAGTCGGCGAATTCGGCCGGACGCCGAAAATCAATGTGCGGGCCGGCCGCGACCACTGGGAACACTGTTATTCGGGGCTGGTGGCCGGCGGCGGCGTGCGCTGTGGGCAGGTGATTGGCGCCAGCGACAAGTTGGGCCAGTTTCCGGCCACGCGCCCCTTGAGTCCCGGCGACCTGGCGGCGACGCTATATGCTCAACTCGGGATCGGCACGGTCCAGCTTACGCAAGCCGGTTTGACGCCTCCCGGCGAGCTCATTGAAGAATTGGTTTGACGCCAGGTTGTCGTGATTCAAGCTCGATACATGCTGTCAATCGCACTCGTGTGTGCGTGTGCCTTCCACGCAACTGCCGCCGACGGCCCGCCCGCTTTGCACCGACTGACGCACGACGGCCGCTTCAAGCAGCGGCCCGCATGGTCTCCGGATGGCAAGCACCTGGTCGTCGCGCGGCATCAGGGAGCAAAGATCGCTCTGGTGGTGATGGCCGCCGACGGCAGCGGTGAAACAGTCGTGAGCGCCGGCAAGTTTCCGGAATACGACGCCTGTTGGTCGGCCGACAGCAGGCGGCTGGCGTTCACCCATGTCTCGCAATCCGGGACGCAGGGAAACCTCGACGTGTATCTGGCGATGGCCGACGGCTCCGATCCGCAAAAATTCGCCGGCGATCAGGGCATGCTCTCGCATGAAGAGTATCCGGCGTGGTCGCCCGATGGGAAGCGCATTGCCTGGTCATCGACGTCCGAAGGAAACCAGGAGCTTTACGTCGCGAGCGTCGATGGATCGAACCGCCTGCGCTTGACGAACGATCCGGCGATCGATGCGCATCCTGCCTGGTCGCCCGATGGAACGAAGATCGCCTTTGCCACCAATCGCTGG
>DATGKC010000445.1:0-7803 GCA_035294845.1 Planctomycetaceae bacterium
AGCCTCATTCCGCGATACCGCGGGATGGGGCGGCGGCCGATGGCGCGCCATCGCCGGCCGATCCGGATGCGGTCCCCGCGGCTCTCGCAGAATTGGAGAATCACGCCCGGAACGATTCACTTCCCGCGCGCAGAGCCGGACCCTGGCTGCGGCTGGTGCGCTCTGACAGCCGCGACGGCTTGCCGCCCATTCCGGCGCGCGATTCCTCTGACGAGCAAAATCGCCCGCCGGCCGCTCCAGAGAAAAGTTCGGCAGTTCAATCGACCGACAACCGCCCGGCGCCGGTCCATATCGATCGCGACGCCGAGGGCCGACTGGTCATCGCTTCGCGGGACTCGGCGGCGCTCGATCTGCTCAAGGAAGTTGTCGGCGAGATCGGCCTTGCACCCAGGGAATTCAAGGTCTTTCGTATGAAGCACAAAAGCTCGTGGGCCTACAGCATTGCCGAAAACCTCAAGCAGTTTTTTGACGAAAAACGCAAGGGAGAGAAGCAGAAAGATGAACGCGCGATGGCGCGGTTCTACGATCCCAACGGCGGCAAGTGGATCAACGCCTCCCGCGAAGGCGAACGCCGCAAGCTGCAATCGCAACGACAGCCGAAATTCATCGTCGACATGGATTCGAACTCGATCCTGGTGGTGGGCGCCGACCGCGATCAGCTTAAAACGGTGGAAGAGCTGATCGATGTCTATGACACGGCGGAAGCCAAGGACCCGCAGCCGACGCGCGTGACGCGGCTGGTCAAAATCCGGCACTCGCAAGCCCGCCAGATCGCCGACGCCATCAAAGATGTCTATCGCGACCTGCTCAGCTCGACCGAGCAACCGCAGCGCAGCGATCAGCGCTATCAACGGCCTTTGGAACCCCTGTACACATTCGCCTATGGCGCGGTTTCCAAGGGGCTCGATCTCCCTCAAACACTGGTGAAGTTCAAAGGGCAACTCTCGATCGGCGTCGACGAATTCTCGAACACGCTCGTCGTATCGGCCCCGTCGGCTCTTCTGGAAAGCGTCATCGACACGATCGAAGAGCTCGACGAAGCGTCCCGCGCGGCCGGCCAGCGGATTCAAGTGCTGAAGATCGACCGCACGGTCAACGCCAACGAGCTGCAAAAGCGATTGCAAAAAGTGATGACCAAACCCCCCTCGCCGCACCAGTCCGGGCAAGGACAGCAATCGGCCCACCGGCAGTGATCGGGCTCGCTCGATCCATCAATGATCGCCAATGCGAACCCCGTATTGACACAAACTTGCGGCTGGTATACATCTTCCGGCCTTAAGCCCGGCTGACAGGCAACCAGCGGGCGCCGATCACGGGGGGTCAAGGATGATCTGGATAACGCCGTCGGCTGCTTTTAATTCTCAAAGCGAGGGCTTGGCCGCGTCAAAGACCGCGGGCCGCTCCGGCTTCATTTTTTCGCCGGCTTCCCGTGCGCCGTTTTCGCGCCCGTTTTGACGAGTGCCGTAAAGAAAGGAATCTTCATGACTCGCACAGCGCTCATCACAGGGATCACCGGACAGGATGGATCGTACCTGGCCGAATTCCTGCTTGAAATGGGTTACACGGTGCACGGGATGGTCCGCCGTTCGAGCACGATCAGTCTCGAGCGAATCGAACATTTGCAGGGGAAGATCGAGCTTCACCAGGGCGACCTGCTCGATCAGAACTCGCTGGTCCGTCTGCTCGAGGAAATCCGGCCCGGCGAAGTCTATAACCTGGCGGCTCAGAGTTTTGTCCCCACGAGTTGGGAGCAGCCGATTTTTACGGCCGAAGTCACGGGCCTGGGCGTCACGAGGATGCTCGATGCGATTCGGCAGGTCGATCGGGGAATTCGCTTTTATCAGGCCAGCTCGAGCGAGATGTTCGGAAAGGTTCACGAAACGCCGCAGCGCGAGACAACCGTCTTCCATCCGCGCAGCCCCTACGGAGTGGCGAAAGTCTATGGCCATTACATCACGGTGAACTATCGCGAAAGCTATAAGCTGTTCGCCTGTTCCGGAATTCTGTTCAACCACGAGTCCCCGCGGCGCGGGCCGGAATTCGTGACGCGCAAAATCTCGCGCGCCGTGGCGCAAATCAAGACCGGGCTGGCAAGCGAGCTGCGCCTCGGGAATCTCGATGCCAAGCGCGACTGGGGATTCGCCGGAGATTACGTGCGGGCCATGTGGCTCATGTTGCAGCAGGACCAGCCCGACGATTACGTGGTGGGCACAGGCGAAACTCACTCAGTCGCCGAATTTGTGGAGATCGCTTTCGGACACGTGGGCCTTCCCTGGCAAAATTACGTGATCGTTGACCCGGCATTCTATCGTCCTGCCGAGGTCGACCTGCTTCTGGCAGATTGGAGCAAGGCCCGCGACAAACTGGGTTGGCGGCCCGAAAAGAAATTTGAAGACCTGGTGATCGAGATGGTCGATGCCGATATGCGGCGATTAAGCGGACGCCACGCGCCTCTTCGGCTGGCCGCCGCATGACTCCCTCGATCGGCGCTCCGTCGGCTTCGTTACCGTCGTTCTCGAGATCAAACATATGAGTTACACGACCGTTCACCGCTGCCGCATTTGTGGAACCAGCCAGCTCAATTCGATTTTGCACCTGGGCGACCAGGCGCTGACGGGCATTTTTCCTCGATCTCGTGATGAGCGCGTCGAGACAGGTCCCGTCGAATTGGTCCAATGCGATTCATCGGCCGGTGGCTGCGGGCTGGTGCAGTTGCGGCAATCGTACGATCCCGATGCGATGTATGGCGAAAACTACGGCTACCGTTCGGGACTCAACCAGTCGATGGTGCGGCACCTGGCACACCGGGTCGAGACGGCGCTCGCCATCGCGAAACCCGACGCAGGGGACTTGATTCTCGACATCGGCAGCAACGACGCGACGACGCTGCGAGCATATCCGCCGGGCAAATACGAGCTGGCGGGAATGGACCCGACCGGCAAAAAATTCGCCCGCTACTATCCGGCCCATGTGACGCTGATTCCCGAGTTTTTCAGCGCCGACGAATTCCGCCGGGCCTTTCCGAAAAAGCGGGCCAAAATCGTGACGTCGCTGGCCATGTTTTACGATCTTGAATCGCCGCAGGAATTCATGCGGGAGGTTCATGAAGTCCTGGCCGACGACGGCGTGTGGGTGTTCGAACAATCATATCTTCCCTCGATGCTCAGCCGGCTCGCCTACGACACGATTTGTCACGAGCACTTAAGTTACTACGCCTTGCGGCAAATCCAATGGATGACCAACCGCTGCGGTTTCAAGATCATTGCCGTCGAGCTCAATGACACCAACGGCGGAAGCTTTTGCGTCACAGTCGCCAAGTCCAGCTCCAGCCACGAGGCGGCGCGGGCACGCGTCGACGAGCTGCTGGCTGCCGAAGAGACCGCCGGTCTCGACACGCCGGCGCCATTCGCCGAATTCCGCGTGGCGGTGCGCCGGCACCGCGATCAGCTCTGCGAATTTGTCCGCAGCGAAACGGCGCTGGGCAAGAGCGTATTCGGATACGGCGCATCAACCAAAGGAAATGTCCTGCTGCAATACTGCAACTTCACCGCCGCCGACATCAAAGCCATTGCCGAGGTCAACGAAGAGAAGTTCGGTTGCGTCACGCCGCAGACATTAATTCCCATTTGCTCCGAGGCTGAAGTGCGGCGGCTGCGTCCTGATTATCTCCTCGTTTTGCCGTGGCATTTCCGAAACGGGATCGTTCAGCGGGAGGCAGCGTACCTGGCCGACGGCGGAAAGTTGGTCTTTCCGCTGCCGGCGTTTGAAGTGGTCGAGGCGCATAAGGCAGTCCGCACCGCGGCCTGAGTGACCCCGCGCTTCATCTGGGTTCGAACGGACAAAGAAAGAACATTGAAACGCCGGCGGAAAATGGGGCCCAATCCATCGGAAGGCGATTGATGAAGGTTTTGTACGTCAGCACATGGAAGCAGCGTTGCGGCATCGCCGATTTCGCACAGAGCATGGTCGAGTCTCTCGCCGGGCGCAACGTGACGAGCGAAGTCTTTCCCTTGAACACGGCTGCATTGCGGTACGCGACGTCGGCCGAGCTGCGTGCCGAATTGGACCGTTGCGTGCGAATGGCGGCCGGCTTCGATCTGGTGCACATTCAGCACGAATTCGTGATTTTTGCCGGAGCCGGCGGATTGTTCGAATCGATCTGGAACTTCACGCATTTGTTGGCCGGGCTGCGCGCCGCCGGCAGGCCAGTCGTGGTGACGTTTCACTCTGAGCCGGCGTTTCAGCTACTCGTTCCCGCTCCCCAGGCTGGCCAAGGCGCCTCGGGCGGGCTGTCGGGGCTGCACTCGCTCGTCCAAAGGCTGCGCACGCGGCGAGTCATCGGCAAGCTGCGTAACCTCTGGCGCGCGAGCGTCGGTCCCCACTTTAATGGACAGCCGGGAAGCTTTCGAGGATTGGTCCACACGCCGCGGACGCGGCTGGGCCTCGTCAATTCCGGCCTGGCGCCGGAATGCGTCTCGGTGATGCCGCTCGGTCACGCTTTGCGAGACGCTTCGTTTCTGTCGATCGACCGAACACAGGCCAAGGCCAGCCTGGGACTGCGGCCTGACAGCATTCTTTCGACGATCTTCGGATTCGTGACGGCTTACAAGGGGCATCTCGTGGCTGTCCAAGCGCTCAAAAAATTGCCCCCGCAGCACCACCTTGCCATTGTGGGAGGCCCCAACCTCGCGAATCACACCGACACGACGTTAAATGCAATTCTTGCCATGTGGGAAAACGAAGACCCGCGGCGGCTGATGATCACCGGGTTCGCATCGCGCGAGACAATCGATCGGTATCACGCCGCGAGCGACATCTGTCTGGCTCCGTTTCTGCCCGGCAATACGGCGGGGTCGGCGAGCGCCACGTGGGCCTTCACTTCAGGCAAGCCGACGATCGCCAGCAATATCCCCGCGTTTGCCGAAATTCAAGAGGCGGCCGACTGCCTGCTTCTGTGCACTCCCAACGCCCACCACGAGCTGGCCTGGCACATTCAGCAACTGGCCGGCAATCTCGAATTGCAAGATCGGCTCTCGCAAAGGGCCCTCAAATTTGCTGCCGAGAACAGTTGGGAATGCGTGTGCGAACGGCTGATCGGCGTCTATCGCGAGCTGATCCAGGCATCCGGCATCCAGTTCGCCAGGCCCATGGCCCAATTTCCCAGATCGCAGCAGGCCGCCTGAGGTGACGCATCAATGAGAGTCTTGCACCTGAGCACCTGGAAAGAGCGTTGCGGCATCGCCGATTTTACGGAAAGCGTCGTCGAACACCTTGCCGAATTGGGCGTCGAAAACGAGGTCTTCCCGCTCGACGTGGCCAGCTTGCGGTACGCGACTTCAGCCGAATTGCTGGGGGAATTGGATCGCTTCGCTCGCAGGGCCGCCGATTTCGACGTTGTCCACGTGCAGCATGAATTCTCGCTATTTACCGGTTCAGGAGGCATCTTTGACACGCTGCTCAACTTCGCACGGCTTTTGGAATCGCTCGAAGCGGAAAATCGCCCGGTTGTCGTGACGTTTCATTCCGGGGCGGCGCTGCGCAGCTTGCTGCCGGTTCCGCAGGCCGATCAAACTCGCGGCGGTCCAAATGGCGCGGCTGCCTTCTTGCGGTCGGCGATCACGCGAATTCGCATCGATCGAGCGGCCAGGAAGCTCGAACGCATCTGGCGGCGGCGGATCGCGCCCTTTTTCGATGGAAAAAGACGCTTCCGCGCACTTGTTCATACGCGGCGAACCCGGCTGGAGATGCTTAATTCCGGATTCGCTCCCGAGAGCGTTTCCGTCGTGCCGCTGGGATATCAGCTTCGCGGGGAAGCCTTTTTCAGTCTCGACCGCGACGAGGCCAGAGACCAACTCGGGATTCCGCGCGACAGATTGTTGCTGACGATGTTCGGGTTCGTGGGCGCATATAAGGGGCACCTGGTGGCCGTGCAGGCGCTCAAAAAACTGCCGCCCAATTATCATCTGGCGATCGTCGGAGGTCCGCACCCGCTCAATCCCGCGGATCAAACATTGAATTCATTGCTCGAAATCTGGGAAGGCGAAGACCCCGCCCGACTGACGGTAAGCGGATACGTCTCCCGAGAATCGATCGATCTGTACCATGCGGCCACTGATATTTGTCTTGCGCCGTTCGTGCAGGGAAATCCCACCGGATCGGCCAGCCTCTCGTGGGCGCTGACATCGGGAAAGCCGACGATCGCCAGCAACATCCCGGCGTTTGCCGAAATTCAGCGCGCGGGCGATTGCCTGCTTCTGTGCACGCCGAACGCGGTTCACGAATTGGCGTGGCAAATCCAGCAACTGGCCCGCAACTCGACGCTCCAACAAAAGCTGGCCCGCAATGCGCTGCGATTCGCCGCCGACAACAATTGGACCCGCGTGGCCGATCGACTCAAGGACATCTACCAGGAAGTGCAGCAAGCGACGGAGCATTCCGGAGGCAACGTCGCTGCGGCGACGGCAGGCGGCGGGGGCCTCAATTGGGCCGCGTGACGGCGTTGGTGCAATCAGAACATCGGCGAATGGCCGCGCTCGAAAAAACCGTATCGCCGCGATTTTGGAATCAGAAGTAAACCCGCATGACTCAAGCCCTCTTGCAAACGCGAACGACGCCCCATCGCGCGGGCGACGCGCATTCGGCCAAAGGCTTGAAAACGCGCGTGGCAATGGTGACGCCCTGGCAGGGCGTTTGCGGAAACGCCGAGTACGCCCATAAGCTGGTGCAGGGCCTCTCCCATAGGGTCGACGTCGTTCCGCTGAGGCTTGCGGCCTACCCGCACGCCAAGGGCCATCTTGCGAATCTGCTCGCCGCCATCGAAGCTTCCAGTGTCGATGTCGTTCACATCCAGCACGAATATGTCTTTTTCGGCAGCGATCCTATCGCGTCGAATCGTGCGCTCTTGGACTTCGTTTCGAAAGTCAATCGGCCGATCGTGATCACGCTGCACACCGTGAGCCACGCACCGCTGAGCGGGATTTCGCTTCGCCACCGCTGGCTCACTGCCGCGTTCCAGCTCGTGCAGCGATTGTGCGGGCTCGTCAACTGGCGGATCGTGCGTACGAGCCTCAGAAAGCTGACCGAATTTCTTCGCCGGTGGGATGCGCTGCACCGGGCACTCGAGAAGTCGAGCGCCATCATCGTCCACACGCAGCATAGCTCGGAAATACTGGCATCGTACTTTCCCGATATCGCGCAGAAGATCCGCGTCGTTCCGATCCCGGTGATGACGTCGCCCGAGATCGGTGAGCCGCCGCTTCAAAAGCGGCCGGGCGAGGTGTGGTTGATGCTGATGGGGTTCGTTCTGGAACATAAGCGGCACATGCTGGCGGTCGACGCACTGCAACACCTGCCCGAAAATTATCAACTGGTCGTGGCAGGCGGGCCTCATCCGCATGATGCCGGCTCGCGGAGATATTGGCGCGAACTTGTGCGCGAGATCGATCGGGCGCGAATGACCGAGCGCGTCGTGTTTACCGGCTTCGTTGCCGATCGTCGCCAGTACTTCGGGATTTTGAATCTGGCCGACGTCTTTCTGATGCCGTATCGCGAAGTGGGACAGTCGGCTTCGGCCGTGTTGGCCGACATCCTGAGTTTGGGAAAGCCGATCATCACGTCGGCGGCCGAAAGCCTGTGTGAATATCGGGATGACGCCGATTCCTGGGCCTGCTCTTTCAGCGGCCACGTCGAAGATGCGCGGCAGTTCGCCGACGAGATTCTGCACCTGCATCGCGAGAGCAGCAACCCAAAAGCGACCTATAAGGCGCACGCCGCCAAGGCGGCCCGAAAATATGCGATCGACAA
>DATGKC010000446.1:0-10637 GCA_035294845.1 Planctomycetaceae bacterium
ACGAAAATGTGCGAGTTGGCCCTCGGCGATCGGCTCAATGCGCTTCGGTCACATCGACCGACGCCTCCAGCTCGGACTGTTCAGGAGTCACCCCGACTTCGCGGCTCCCGGCAGGTGAAATCGGAAATAGCGCGCGGTAGAATTTGATGGTTAGGATCAGCCATGCCGATGCACGATTGGACGCGCGTTCCACCGACGATTTACCACCACTTTCATCAGCGGTGGACGATCTCGATTTGCGACGCGCTCAACGCCGGTGTGTTGCCGCCGGGGTATTCCGCGCTGGTGGAACATTGCTCATCCGGGCTCTATCTGGACGTCCTGGCGGTGCAGCGGCGGATCCGAGCCCGACTGGTCCGGGCGTCGAATCGACCGCGCTCGCCGCCCCACGCACACAAATGACCGTCCATCCCAGGCAGGGCAGGTTCCACGAACGGGCCAATCGGGTGGTCATTCGCCATCACTTAGGCGATGTCGTGTGCGCCATTGAAGTCGTGTCGCCGGGCAACAAGGCCGGCAAGTTTGCCGCCCGGGAATTTGTTGCGAAAGCGACCGATCTCCTCAAGCGCGGGATCAACGTGCTCATTGTCGATCCATTCCCTCCCGGTTCCAACGATCCTCAAACCCGACATAGACTCATCTGGGACGAATTTGACGAAGGTGTTCCGTTCGAACTTCCAGCCGACGAGCCGCTCCTTCTGGCCTCCTGTCGCGCGGCCGTGCCGCTGGCGGAATTTGCACCGGAGGCCTATATCGAACCGCTCCGCGCCGGCGCCGAACTGCCGGACATGCCTGCCTGGCTGAATGCCGACTTGTACGTCAACGTGCCGCTCGAGCAAACCTACATGGCTGCGTGGAATGTTTGCCCATCGGACTTCCGAAACTTCGTCGAACACGGCTCGCCTGTTTGAACGTTCCCGAAATGCCTCGTCGCGGCTCGATCGGGGTCGCCGCGTTCGATTCGGAGCGAGCGCGTCGTCGTGCGTCGGTCACATCGACCGAAAGGACTTGGCGGTAATCGCGCCGCCGCGCGACCGGAGCGCGCAATCGCAGCTTGCGAAAAACGCCGACTCTCCGGGGCGTTCTCGTTTCGGGCGATCGCCAGCATGCTTGGTTATGGATTGTGTGCGACTGTGGTTGGATCTTCGTCGGTCAGCATTACGGAGGATTTCTCGCACCTATGGTAGGTGGCCAAAGCGCTCCGCTGCTCGAACTTCGCTGTGCCACCTGGCTCGATGCCGAGCGTTGCCCAGGCAACATAATCCAGTAGTTGCTGTTCCGAACCGAACGTGGCCACGAGTTTTCGGGGGGTTCCGAACTTAGCGCCATAGAGATACAACATAGCTGATCGCTCCAATTCTGGAATGCGTCATTGCGCTTTCGATCTCTTAAACGAAGGCAGGCACTTGCTGCACAATAATAGACTGGTCCTGCATTTATTCATGAGGCACCTTGTCGGACATCTGATTCCTCGCACAGGCACACGACCTCCACGGCATTTTCCGCAATTGGCATCTCCGTCAACTCCAGCACCGCCGCTTGCACGAGTTGCTTCGCGTAGTAAGTGCGGACACGTCCCAGCAGCACCAGTCCGTCGTGTCGAACCAGAATTCGGAACCGCAGGAGTCGTCCGGTGAGTCGCCCCTTGACACGCATTTCGACGCGGCCAGCCTCTTCGGACGACGAGAGTCCTTGTTGCTGCCTATCCCAAGAAGATGAAGATGGGCGTTCTTCTTCGACGGTCGCCCATTCCACGATGGCGGGCTCGCCGGAGAGCGTCTCTGCGTGAATTTGAAGTGTCATGATGATCGTCCCTGTAAAAAACGCTTGACAGCCGTTGTCTGGATGAATGTCGGACTTGCACCGCGCCGCGGGTGCCGCCGGGGTAATGAAGGATACGAGTGCGTTTAACGGCGGAGACCGCGAAGAACATCGAGAGCGGTCACGACTCCGACCAGGGCCCCTTCGTCATCGACCACGAAAAGCCGGTGAACATCCCTGGAAAGCAGCTCCTCCACAACTCGCACGACGGGCGCGTTCTTTTCTATGGAGAAGATGGCCGGCGTCCCGCTTCATTGATGACAGGAGCGGCGCTCGTCGCCCTTTCAGTAGGTACGGCAGCCGCCCGTTGGATCTTTTCCGTATGGCCGATCGACACCGGATTTGGCGCCATGATGTCCTCCGCTGTGTGTGCGCAGCGAACCAGGCGTTGCAATTTGTGTGCATTCCAAATCCTGTTTATCGTTGTCATTTGAACCCCTCCTGTGGATTACGGGCTTCCGCGTAGTGTTCGCGGGAAGTGCCCGCTTCGATGCGCTTCGCGATCGGGACTGCGTTCTCGTGCGTATAGGTCACCCGGACGTGATCGTGAGGCTGCAGCAGCCGCAACTTGACCTTCTCACCGTTCAGCAGGATCGTGCAATCTGGCGGCACATCGAAACTCGTGGCACGACCTCTGGCAAAAACCGTCACGTCCCGAATGACAACGTCGACGTGCTGGATGACTCCCTCGATTTCCATATGCTTTGCATCGCCGTCGGTCGTGATCACGAGCTTCACTCTCGCGAAAACACCGATCGCCGTCGTCAGGCCAACGTTGACGGCGCCGAACATTCCATTTGCAAGTAGCGTGCCAGACTGCCGGCCAGGGACGTATCGAGCATGCCACACGCTCGTTGCGCGCGAAACAACGCGACGATGCTCGGCAGTCAAGCCTGCAATCGCAGAGTGCCGAGGGCTGGGATGACAATTCATCGGAGTTGCCGACGCGGCGTGCTGGGCAATGTCTTGCCAGGCCTGGCGAAATTTGCTCACCTGGCCGCGCACGCTGAAGAGGAGGGCGCTGAAGGGGCGACTTTTCCGTGCGACTATTATGGAGCGTCGTCGACGCCTGTCGCATCATTGGAAGGCGAAATCTCTAATGTCTCCAGCTTCGTGCGCAATGTTGCGCGAGCGATGCCCAACAGCCGCGCCGCCTGCGAGAGGTTTCCTCGGGTATGACGGATTACTTCGGACAGCAGAAGCCGGTCAGAGATCGCCTGATATTCGGCGTAAAGGTCGCATGTTTGCCCTTGTATCCGTTGCTGAATGAAACGCGTCAGGCCCGCCAGAGCGCTGTCGTCGCTTTGCGAATCATCCCGCCGCAGCAACGGCGGGAGGAATTCCGGGAGCAAAGCCGTGCCGGTTGCCGCGAGCAGAGCCTGCTTCAGGACGCTCTGCAGTTGCCGGATATTCCCGGGCCAGGCGTACGCGTTCAGCATATCCAGTGCCTTGGGTGCGACGGTCTGGATGGACCGTCCCAAGTCTCGGTTGAACCGCCGCACAAAGTGCTCGATCAGCAGTGCCAGGTCCGCACCTCGTTCGCGAAGCGGCGGCAGGATGATCGGACACACGTTGAGCCGGTAGTAAAGATCGCTCCGGAATTTCCCGTCGGAGACCATCCGTTCGAGATCGCGGTTAGTGGCGGCGATGATCCGAACGTCACTGGCTATGGGATCGTCTCCGCCGACGCGCTCGAAGGCTTGCCCCTGCAGCACGCGCAGGACCTTGGCCTGGGTCAGTGGCGTCATATCACCGATTTCATCGAGAAACAAGGTCCCGCCTCGGCACTGCTCGAATTTGCCGATGTGCCGGCGATTGGCGCCCGTGAATGCGCCTCGCTCGTGCCCGAATAGTTCGCTCTCCAAAAGCGCCTCGGGAATGGCCGCACAATTCACGGCGAGAAAGGGTCCCTGCGCGCGCTGGCTGTAGTGGTAGATGGCTCGCGCCACGAGTTCTTTGCCCGTTCCACTCTCCCCCAGAACAAGCACCGTCATGTCCTGCGGCGCGACGCGACCAATCAGTTTGTATACCTCTTGCATGGCCGAACACTTCCCGATGATGATGTCGGATGACTGCTCGACATCGCCGGACGGCGAAATGACGGCCGGCACCCGCATGAGCCGGCTGATTTCACAGGCGCGCTCGACGAGTTCGGTGACCTGATCAAGCTCCAGCGGCTTCAGCAAATAGTCGAAAGCACCCAGCCGCATGGCCTCGATCGCCGTCGCGGTTGTTCCCTGGCCGGTGATGAAGATGACCAGTACCTTGGGATCCAATTCGCGAATCCGACAAAAGGTATCGAGCCCTGACTCATCCCCGAGATTGATGTCCAGGATGATCACGTCCGGATGCATTTGGGACACTTGCGCGATGGCCTCATCCGCTGAAGACGCCGTCACAACCGACGTTGCCGGTTCGCGAAAGGTCCTGCGGAAGAAGTGCAGAATCGACGGTTCATCGTCGACGATCAGCAGCACGGGCATAAGACATTCTCGAACGGGATGGCGGTCACCATCATTGCTGCAACTAAGATTGAGTGCGAACGGCTGGCAGTTGCAACGTAAACGAAGCGCCACCTTGCGGAGGGTTCTCGGCTGTCAGCTTTCCTCCGTGCTCTTGAGCAATCCTGAGGGAAACCGGCAGCCCCAACCCTACCCCGGTTTCTTTACTGCTGACGAACCTGTCGAAGATAATGGGAAGAATGTGCGGAGCAATGCCCGGTCCGTTATCGATGACCCTGACCGCAGCCTGACCGTCCGTGGTGGGATGGACTTCGATGCGGATAACGCCTCCCAGCGGCATGGCGTCAAGCGCGTTCAATACGAGATTCAGTAGCAACTGTTGAATCAGGTCCTGATCCGCATCCACCCAACCGAGCCCGGCGGACTGCGTCGCCTCAATCGACACTTGCTGTTTCCGAGCTCGGCCCTGTACCAGGGATATGACGCGTTCGATAACCGGCGCGAGCGACATACGCCGGCGCTTTGGCTGTGGGGGGCGAGCAAAGTCTAGAAAATTTTGCAAACTGCGCTCCATGCGACGGATCTCGTGTTCAATCACCCGCAGGTCCTCGTCGGGCAGGCCGCGGTCTTCGAGTTCCTTGCGATTCACCTGGATAAGGCCTTTGATCGCCGTCAGCGGATTTCGCAGTTCGTGAGCAACGCCTGCTGCGACTTGGCCCATCGCCATCATCTGTTCCGCGCGCATGAGATGCTTCTGTCGCTGCTCTGATTCTTTCCCGGTGCTGTCGAGAGGGGCCGCTATGGCATTCGCAACGATCTGTAGAAACTGCAGCTCGATGATGCTGAATTCCCGCGTCCGAGTGGTGTGTGCGCCGAGTGCTCCGGCAACGTGCTGCGCCCCGAAAATGGGAACAACCAGGTTTCCGAGGAGACGCTGGTCTTCGATAAACGACGACTTTGAATGGCGGCAATCCAGACGCAGGTTGTTGACGATGACAGGCCGACGGGAAAGGATGGCTCGACCTACGGGCGAATCTGTGAGCGGCTCGGTGTGCTGATCAATCGTCTGATCACATTCGCCGCCGACTGATCGTAATAATATCGAATTCTCGGGAAGGAACTCCCACACGCTGCAGACGTCGATCTGGAGTAACGCGGTCACGTCTTGCGCTGCCGCCTTGAACAGCGCGCTCGCATCATCTCCGTGCGAGGCTCGTTGTCCCAGCTCGGCTGCCGATGCGAGAAATCGGTCCGTCAAGGTGTTAAGACTTTTCAATTCGTTGACCTCGTCGCCAAAAGACTCTCGCAATTGAAGGCAATGAATTTCTGCGTCTCGCGAATCGCCGTCGCGGCGGCTGGGTGACTAGTCGCTCATTATAGCGTTTGCGGATTCCGGCCCAAAGTTTCGGCCCAAATCCGCGCTGCAATCCGGCGGGGAGAGCCTGATCGTTTGCAACGCGAATCGGTCGCCTCGGCAATGTTTTCGCGTTGTCGGCAGAATTCTCAGCCCTGGACGGGCCTCGACGTCGTGCCGGCTTGGACGAAAGGTCGCCCCGCTTTTGCCCTGGGTGGGAGGGTTCGCTGCCTGGCAAGCGGCCGGCGGTCCGGTCGATCCAAAGTAGTACCTGCCGACCAGGAGGAGAAACGCCATGCCTTGGGAAGATCCACACGACATTGTTCGACTTGCCTCAACTTCGAATCCGTTTCAGGCTCACATATTATCGCTCCAGCAAGAGGGCGTTAGGTGCTCGGCGACTACGTGGACTTCGGCATCGGTGATATTCCAGGCATGATGGGCGAGATCTGGGTCGAGGCCTCCGACGCGACTCGGGCGGCGGCAAAGACCCAATTAAGAATGAGAGCGGAAATGACTGCTCCGAATCTATTCGTCCGGACGGATGCGGCGGAAGCAGATTTCCCCACCCACGATTCGAACGTGGACTGAATGATCCAGAGTCATTCGTGCTACCGTTACACCAGCGGGGAGTCGGGAGCCACTGCGCCCTTGGGCGGCACCGCCAATATTTGCGCAAGCTGCGCTGCGGCATCTGATAATTAGATCGCGCGGGCCTGTTTCGTCAAGGGTAAAGCGCCGTCAACCAGCGAACCGGCATGAGGGGGCCTCTTGTCGCTGGCGCGACCCGGCCGGTGCTGCGCACACGGCCGGGCCACCCGACATGCCGCGGCTACACGGGGCTGACGCCATGCAGCTTCGGCAGCTATTTGGTCCTCCGGCCGTGCCGCGGCGGAGAGGCCAGGCGCGGCAGCCGAAAGGCAGCCGAAGAAACCGAAAAACTCCTAGCGACTCGTTTTGGGGTTTTCGCTAAGATTCAGGGGATGAGGGGGCAGCCGCGCCGCCGGGAAATGGGCGGTCTGCTGCCGTGGCGCGACGGCTTTAAGGAGAAAGCGGCAGAACTGGAACGCGACGGAGACTGGGGAATGGATTCTCTCATTCCGATCATTCAGCAATCAAAAAGTGTCGTCTTGAAACCACCAATGAGCGCGCCTCAGCAATGCATCCAGCGCCGCGCGGCGGCCGTTCACTCGCAGCGCACGGCGCGGCTGCCGGCCGCGGGTTGGGCGCTGATCGGCGTCACGGGAATGGTTCTGGCGGCGATTGGCTGTTCGCTCGCCGAGGGAGACGCCGACCCCGCGCCGGTCGACGACCAACAGCCGAGCCGGCACGTCAATCGCCTGGCGCGCGAGACCAGCCCCTACTTGCTGGCCCATGCGCATAACCCGGTTGACTGGTACCCGTGGGGCCCCGAAGCGCTGGAAAAGGCGCGCAAGGAAGACAAGCCGATTTTTCTTTCGATCGGTTACAGCAGTTGCCATTGGTGCCACGTGATGGAGAAAGAGGTTTTCTCGGACCCCGAAATCGCGCGCTACATGAACGAGCATTTCGTCAACATCAAGGTCGACCGCGAAGAGCGGCCCGATGTCGACGACATCTACATGACGGCGCTGCAGATGTATTTCGAAGCGATCGGTTCGCCGCAAACCGGAGGCTGGCCCCTTTCGATGTTCCTCACGCCGGATGGCCGGCCGCTGGGAGGGGGGACGTATTTTCCGGCAGACGACAGCGAGGGACGAGTCGGCTTTCCGTCGCTTCTCAAAAAGGTGTTCGAGTCGTGGCGCGACAAGCGCAAGGACATGGAATCGAACGCCGATATTCTGGCCAGCGCCGTGCGCGCCGTCGCGCGCCCGCGGGCCGCGCTCAAAGCGGTGACGCTCGAGCGCTCGCGGGTGGAACCTGTGCTCAAGAGCCTGGCCGAAAGCTACGACAGCCAGGACGGCGGGTTCGGATTCAACCCCAAGGCGCCCGACCGCCCGAAATTCCCGCAGCCCGCCAAACTCGCGCTGTTGCAGTACGAAGCCAAGCGGCACGCCGATGAAGAGGCGGCGAAGATGCTGTACCACACGCTCGATCGGCTGGCCGCGGGAGGCATTTACGACCACGTGGGGGGCGGCTTTCACCGCTACAGCACCGACCGCCATTGGCGCATCCCGCATTTCGAGAAAATGCTGTACGACAACGCGCAGCTTGTCGACGTTTACGTCGATGCCTTCCGGTATACCAATCAGCGCCATTACCGGCTGGTCGTCGAAGGAACGATCGAATTCGCCCTCCGCGAGCTGAGAGACGCGGGAGGGGGCTTCTTTTCGGCGCTGGATGCCGACTCGGAAGGCGTCGAAGGCAAATATTACGTTTGGTCCGACGACGAGCTGTCGAGCGTCTTGACGGCCGAGGAGCTGGCGATCTGCAACGCCGTATTCGGAACCGGCGGCAAGATGAATTTCGAGATCGGCCACGTGTTGGAGCAGGCCCAGTCGATCGACGACGCTGCGAAAAATCTCAAAGTGCCGGCGCTGCAATTGGAGCGGCGAACGGCTGAAATCGCGCAAAAGCTGCTGGCCGCGAGAGACCGTCGTCGCCGGCCGGCGCGCGACGAAAAAATTCTTGCGGGGTGGAACGGCCTGATGATCCGCGCATTGGCTCGCGCGGGCGTGGTCCTGCAAAAACCAGAATACGTGCAGGCTGCCGAAAAGGCCGCCTCGTTTATTCTCAGCGAAATGCGCGACGAGAAGGGGCGGCTGTACCACGGCTATGCCGCCAAGCAACCCAAGTTCAACGCCTATCTCGACGACTACGCCTACGTGAATGAAGGCCTCTTGGCGTTGCACCTGGCCACGGGAGACGAGAAGTGGGCCAATGCCGCGCGGCGGCTCTCCGACTTGCAATTGCAATTGTTCTGGGACGAGCAGGGAAAGGGCTGCTATTTCACGTCGCATCATCACGAGGCGCTCTTGGCGCGCACGAAGAACGCGTACGACTCGGTGCTGCCTTCGGGAAACAGCGTGACCGTGCGCAATCTGCTGCGGCTTGCGTCGTTGAGCAAGCAGGCCGATTATCGAAACCGCGCGCGCGAGACGCTGGAACTCTTTGTGCCCCTGATCGAAACATCGCCGGGGGGCCTGGCCAACATGGCGCTGGCCCTGGTCGAATTTCTCGACACGAACGAGCCTGCCGCGGGGAATGCGCCGTCGCCGCGAACGCGCCTGGGGATCGCGCCCGATGCGGAAATCCTGCTGGCCGCCGGCAAAGACGAAAGCGGCGCCCGAAAGAAACCGGCGAAGAGGCCGGAAGTCGTTTCCGGCAAGGCGTTCTTATCGGTCGATCGCCTGCCGGCTGGCGGAACGGCTAAAATCCTGGTGCAATTGCAAATTGCGGAAGGCTGGCATATTCACGCCAACCCGGTCGGCGACCCGGAAATCGACGTCGCGACTGAGCTGGAAATCGACTCGAAGCAGGGAGTGTCGCTATCGAGCGTGCGCTACCCGGCCGGCAAGAAGATCGAGCGCGGCGAAGACGAAAAGCCGCAAATCGTCTATACCGGAAAAGTGTCGCTGATTGGGCAGGTTGACGTCCCCGAAAAGTCGGCCGGCCAACGCGACGAACTGGTACTCACGGTCACGTACCAGGCGTGCAATGATGTGCAATGCCTGCCGCCGAAACGGCTCAAATTGACGGTGCCCGTCAGCATTGCACGTGAGGGCGAATCGGTCAAGCCGATCAACGAATCGCTGTTCGCGCCGCCGAAGAAGAAGTAGGCCGCCGGCTTCTCCCGAGCCGGTAGCAGAACTCCCCAGAGTTCTGACCAACAATCTGCCGGTAGCAGAACTCGCCAGAGTTCTGAAGAATCCTGGCGCCGTTCTGAATTCTGGCGAATTCAGCTACGTTTCGTTCTGAATTCGGGCGAATTGGGATACGTTTGGTTCTGAATTCTGGCGAATTCAGCTACGCGCGGCAATTTACCCCGCTCCCACCGGCTGCAGCGGCGATTTGTGAACGACAAACGAGACCGACTCGCCCGCGTTGAATTCGACCGTGACCGTCCGCCATTTGCCGGCGCCTTGCGCTTCAGTGACTCGCCCCAGCCCCAATTGCGGGTGCCGCACTGTCATGCCCACGGAAAACACGAGCGGGATCTCGACGGGATTTGTCGTGCCGTGAAGCAGGTCGGCGGCGGTGGTCAGCAGCATTCCGCGCGGCTTGGCTCGCCGTTTGGCGCCTGGGTCGAGGCGCACGTCGGCAGTTGCTTTCGCAGCGTCTTCGCCCGCAGGCACCATCTCAATTGTCGCGTCTGGGGGGGCTTGTTCGGCGCGCCGCAGCATTCTCCCGTCCGGTTCCGAAGCCAATTGCATTTCGTGCAAGAAGCGACTGGGCGGGCTGGGAAAATCCTGCCCGCGAATTGTGCGGACTAACGTGCGGGTCAGCATGAGCCGCTCTTTGGCGCGCGTCACTCCCACGAACAACAGTCTTCTCTCTTCTTCCACTTCGCCGGCCGATCCTTCGCGAATCGCCCGCTCGTGCGGCAACAGCCCTTCTTCGACCGCCATGATGAAAACGATGGGAAATTCGAGCCCCTTGGCTGCGTGCAATGTCATCAGCGAGACCGCCCCCGCCCGATCGTCCAGCGAGTCGACGTCGGCGACCAGGGCCGTCTCTTCCAGAAATCCGGCCAGCGTCGGGTCATCTGCATGCTGCTCGTCGTATTGCGCCGCGGCGTTTCGCAGCTCTTCGACGTTGGCGGCCCGCTGGATGTCGGTTTCGATCGGGCTGTCGCGCCATTCGGCGCCGTAATTCGTTCTCTCGACAAGGGCGGCGACCAATTGGGCCACCGACCCGTATTCATCCTGCGCCAACTGGTCGATGACGCGCGCGAATTTGACCAGGGCGGCCGCCGCACGGGCGCTCAATCCCGGAAATTCACGCGCCTTGCGGGCCGCTTCCAGCAGCGTGATTCCCTGATGATCGGCCCAACCGATCAGCCTCGCGAGCGATGATTTTCC
>DATGKC010000447.1:0-9241 GCA_035294845.1 Planctomycetaceae bacterium
CGCTCGGCGCTTCCGGCGCCCAAAGAGCGCTCGAAGAGCGTTTGCAGCGGCTCCGGAACGCATCCTTTGACGCGCGGGCTGCGAAGAAAGGCGTCCGCCGATTTTCCCGTGACGAGGCGGCAAAAGATGGCTCCCAGCGCATAAACGTCGCTGCGCCGCGGATCAACTTCGATCTCGCCAGAAGAATCGGGGCGTGGCGGCAGCACTTGCTCGCCTGTCGAGGCAGCGCCTTCGAACCGAGCGATCAGCCGGGCGGGAACGCTCTGGCGAAGCTCCGGAGGAACCCATTCGCGATCGGCGGGGGCGCGGCTCCCGCGGCCGGCCATTTCAGGCGGCTCCAGCGTCGCCCGTCGCTGCGCGTCAAGCCTCACGGCGGCTGGAACGATCGTTCCATGCGTCCGGCCCGAGCGGTGCATCAGGGCGACTGCGGCGGCAAGCTGTCTGGCGATCTCGACCGCTTCCGGCAGCGTCACCGCCTCGCCGCGGTCGAGGAACTCGGCCAGCGACTGATCGCTATTCAATCTGGATGCAGAGCTCATGTACTTTTCGGCGCAGTCCGCCTTCCCGTTATTCCACGCGCCGAGCAACATTGTATTTCAGAACGACGCATTCGTGTGGCTCGGTCACGAGACCGGCCACAACGATCACGAGACCGGCCACAACTGTGTGGTCGGGAGACCGGCCACGACTACGAACACAACTTTAATGTAATGGAACCGTAAGTTCAGCAGCGTTTTTTGGCATATTCGTGAGATTTCGAAAGGCCGATCGTCATCGGGACCGATGGGAACGTTGCGGCTCTTGAAGTCTGCCCGGCGAACGGCTATCCTCTTGTCCTTCCAAATTGGGAGGTTACGTCGCGTCCACCAGGTGAGGGAAAGATGGCCGTTACAGGAAAATTGGCTGTTAAACGCCGAATCGAGCATGGTTCCCGGGAATGCCGCCGCTTACGGGATAGCGGTTTTGTTCCCGGAAACGTGTACGGCCACAAGCAAGAGACGATCCCCCTGACAGTCGCGGCGGCCGAACTGGAGCCGTTGGTCCGCGGCGGAGCGCGCGTGCTCGACGTCGAATTGGAGGGCAAGCTCGAAAAGGTCCTATTCCGCGAAGTGCAATGGGATTATCTCGGCAGGCAGGTGGTGCATTTCGATTTGCTGCGGGTCGACCCGAACGAAACGTTGACTCTGGAAGTGAAGGTGGAACTCAAAGGCACGGCGCCCGGCGCAGTCGGCGGCGGCGTGCTCGACCACACCCTGCGCACGCTGACTGTCGAATGTCTGGCGATCCAGATTCCCGACAGCATTCCGGTTAAAATCTCGGCTCTCGAAATCGGCCAGGCGCTGCATGTTCGCGACCTCGAGATTCCCCCCAATACCAAAGTTCTCAATAACCCCGACGCGGTCGTCGTCCGGGTCGCCCAACCGGGCGCCGAGCTTGAAATCGCTCCGGCGGCCGTTGGCGAAGAGGGGCCGGCTCAACCTGAAGTCATCGGCCGCAAGGCCGCCGAGGCCGAAGAAGAAGGCGAAGCGGAAGCAGACAAGGAGAAGGAAAAGAAGAAGTGAAAGTCGTGGTCGGGCTAGGGAACCCCGGCAAGAAGTACGAGGGGACGCGGCACAACATCGGCTTCGAAATTGTCGCCGAATTGACTCGCCGCCATCATGCCGCCAAGCCCAAGTCGAAGTTCGAAGCCGCCGTCTCGGAAGCGGCCCTCGCCGGTCACAAGCTGTTGCTCGTCGCGCCGCAGACATTCATGAATCATAGCGGGCGCAGCGTGCGGCAATTGGTCGACTTCTACCAGATTGCGGCAGCCGACATGATCGTCGCCTGCGATGACATCAACTTGCGTTTGGGCCAACTGCGGATTCGGCGATCGGGTTCGTCGGGAGGACAAAAGGGATTGGAAAACATCATCGCGCACCTGGGAACGCCCGATGTGCCGCGGCTGCGCATCGGAATTGGTCTGCCCGAGGCCGGCCGCGACTCGGCAGAGCATGTGCTCGAGCGATTTCGTAAATCCGAGCTGGTGGCGATTGACGCGGCGATTATGACGGCCGCCGACGCCGTCGAAACCTGGATCGGCGAAGGAATCGACCAGGCGATGAATCGGTACAACGTCGGTTGCAAAATGGGCGATGACCCGTCATAAAAGTGTGCTGGAGAGTCGGCGGCGATTCGATTGCGCCGCGACGGCCCGCCTCGCACCGGAAATCAGGAGACACTTGACTTGTCGAACGTGACTTACGAAGGGATGTTTCTCTTGGACAGCAACCGGTACGCGGCCAACCCGCCGGCCGTTTCCGGCGAGGTTTTGTCGATTCTCGAGCGCGTGGGGGCCAAGGTGCTGGCCACGCGTCCCTGGCAGGACGGCAAGCTGTCGTACAACATCAAAGGCCACCGCAAGGGGCTGCATTTTCTCGTCTATTTTTCGATGGATAGCCGCCAGCTTTTGGAAATCGACCGGCTGGTGAAGTTCAATGAATCCATTCTGCGGCACATGATCATCAAATTGCCGGTGGCCCTGATCGAACCGATGCTGGCGATGGCCACGGGCAAAGGCGAGGTTGTCACCACGTTTCGAGATAGCGATGCGGTTACCGTCGAAGTTCCGGCCGTCGAATCGGTGTAATTGCCGTTCAGAACTCAAACCGAGAAACTTTAGGCCATGGCCAGCTACAACAAAGTGATTCTGCTGGGCAATCTCACCCGCGACCCGCAGGTCAAGTACACGCCTTCGGGAACCGCGCTTGCCGAACTGGGGCTGGCGGTCAACCGCTATTGGTTTGACAAGCAAACGAACAGCCGCCGCGAAGAGACGACGTTTGTCGATGTGACGCTCTGGGGCCGCGATGCCGAAGTGGCGGGCGAATATCTGGCCAAGGGACGCCCCGTTCTCATCGAGGGGCGCTTGCAGCTCGACACCTGGGACGATAAGCAGACCGGTCAGAAGCGAAGCAAGCTGCGGGTAGTCGGCGAACGGATGCAGATGTTGGGAAGCCGCGGCGACGGAGGGGGCGGCGGCGGTGGGCGTGCGGCAGCGCCGGCCGCGGCTGAACATTCCAGCGACGCGCCTCCCATGGGGGGCGATTTCGAGAGCGACGCGGGTCCCCCGGTGAATTCCCCCGGGCCGCCCGCTGAGGACGACGTACCTTTCTAACGGATACTGATTCGATGCCGGAAGTAGAACAACATAAGTCGCGCCGCTCGGTCGAGCTGCTCTTGACCGAAGACGTGGCGGCGCTGGGCAAACAGGGCGAAATCGTGCAGGTGCGCTCAGGCTACGCCCGCAACTTTCTTTTGCCGCAGGGCCTTGCCACGGTCGCCACCGAGCACAATAAGCGGATGGTCGAGAAACACCGCAAAAAGCTGGCCGATCTCGACAAGCAGCGGCTGGACCAACTGAAGAAACTGGCCGAAGCCATCAGCAAATACAGCGTCACCATCGAAGCGCATGCGAACGAAGAAGGGCACCTTTACGGCTCGATCGGCGCCGCCGACATCAGCAAGTCTTTGCGGGGGGCCAGTTTCGACGTTTCTCCCGAATGCGTGCGGCTCGAAGGCCCACTCAAAGAACTGGCGATGTACACCGTCAAAATCCAATTGCATCCGGAAATTGAAACCGAAGTGAAAGTCTGGGTCGTCCCCACGGCGACGCACGCCTAGACGCGCGTGTGGAAAGGGGACACGCGCCGACAGGGACGATTCATTCGGAAAAAAACTGATGCGCGTCGGAGCCAGCCCGCGTTTTAACGGCCTGCTAACGGTGGAATGACTCGCACGGAAGGGGGCAGGGATGGCTGGCGGATTGACGAAGCCATTGCACGGTCGCATCGAGCGCTTGCCGCCTCAAAATCTCGAGGCCGAAAAAGGAGTGCTGGGAAGCATCTTGCTCAACAACCACGTCCTCGACGACGTGGCCGACCTGCTGCAGGCCGATCATTTTTACCTCGATTCGCACCAGCGAATTTACCGCGCCATCGTGCGGCTGCACGAGTCGGGCGTGCACGGGTTCGACGCCGTCACCGTCGGAGAAGCGCTCGATAAGGAAAACGAGCTCAAGGAAGCCGGCGGCGCAGAGTACCTGATCGAGCTGCTCGAAAGCGTCCCGCATTCGGCCCACACGCGCTATCACGCCGACATCGTTCGCGACAAGGCGATTCAGCGGCGGCTGATTTTTGCCTGCACCGACATTCTGCGCAGCGCCTACGACGACTCGCTCGACACCGAAGACATGCTCAACCAGGCCGAGCAGCAGATTTTTCAGGTGCTCGAGCAGCAGGAGGCCGGGACCAAGATCGAATTGAAAGAGATTCTGCTCGACACGTTCGCCAGGATCGACGAGCGGCTCGGACGGCAGGGGGCCATCAGCGGGCTCAGCACGGGTTTTCGAGACCTCGACAATAAGACGAATGGTTTGCAGCCGTCGGAGCTGGTGATTCTGGCGGCACGCCCCAGCATGGGCAAGACGGCGTTCGTGCTGAACCTCGCCGAAGCGGTCGCCGATCGTTCGCAGGCGCCCGTCGTCATTTTCAGCCTCGAGCAATCGAAGCACGAGCTGGCCGAACGCTTCCTTTGCATTCGTGGCCAGCTCGACATGCACAACCTGCGCAAGGGAGAGCTCGACGAAGACGACCGCGACAAGCTGCTGCGCGTCTCGTCGGAATTGAGCGAGCTCCCCGTGTTTCTGGACGACCAGGCGGGGCGCAGCATGTCGCAAATCGGCGCGATCTGCCGGCGGCTCAAGCGCAAAAACGGAATTCGCCTGGTGGTGATCGACTATTTGCAGCTCATCGAGCCTGAAGACAAGCGCGCTCCCCGCGAACAGCAGATCGCCCAGATCACGCGCCGGCTCAAGTTTCTGGCCAAAGAGCTGTCGGTGCCCGTGATGGCGCTCGCTCAGCTCAACCGGGGCGTCGAGCTGCGCGACGACAAGCGGCCGCGCCTGGCCGACTTGCGCGAAAGCGGCGCGATCGAGCAAGATGCCGACATCGTGATGTTTCTGCACCGTCCCGAAATGTACGACCCGGAAGATCATCCCGGCGAAGCCGAAGTGATCGTGGCCAAACACCGCAACGGGCCGACGGGCATCGTCCGGCTGGGCTTCAAAAAACAGTTCATGCAGTTTCAAGACTACGTCCCGCTCGACGAACCGGAAGGGGGCTACTTCTCGGAGGGGGGCGGATTCTGACGGGCAGTGTCCCGTTGTAGCCAGTGTCCAGGCAGTGTAGGCGGGTTTCTCCGAAACCCGCGTCGTTTTGAGCCGCGGCAAGATATCTCGCGCGCCTCCGTCCAGCGAACTTTCGGAGAAAACCGCCTGCTTTTGCCCCCCTCCACACCCATTCCGGCATCGCCCCGGAGCGACAAATCAAAGAAAACCCATGCATATACTCGGAGTGAATAATCCGCCAAGAATTTTTTTTTCGCGCGGCGATGATTTTGTTCTCCACAGTTCCTTGTTCAGCTTGCACTTATGGCGTCTCGAATCAGTCGGCGATGACTTGATTCGCAGATCGCAATTTGCGAATTTTTCCCTGGCAAAAACGCCGCATCTCGGTGTCATAAAGCAACATGCGTCCGCGACAGCAGTATGCATCACCGGTGCAACGGTTATGCATCCACATATGCTCATACAAAACTGCATTTCGGCCCGGTCTCAGTACGTCAGCTACTCTTGGCTGTCTCGCCCCCTCGCTCCCAGGCTCCTGCCTGGTAGTCCCGGCGCGCCGGGACCCCAGAGGCTCTGAGCCACACGCCGCCGACCGCAGGTCTCCCATGCGTCTCTGAACAAAAACGCGCACGCTCATCCCCGCCCGGGAGACCTGCGGTCGTGCCCTCGGCATGGTCAGGAGACCAGTGCCGAACGCGCGGCGGCAATTTGCAATTTCAGTAGTTCCCAGTTCGTCAACGCGAGCTGAGCGATTGCCAAAGCATTGATGCTATTCGATTTGGGAAAAATAGTCGGAGCCATCGTGCAATTCCGTTGCGACCACCTGCGCGATCCAGTTCAACATGCGGCGGAATCGCAAGCGCTCCAAATGCATGGTCCGTTCCGGGCCTCCGCGTTCGGCAAAGTAAGTGAAATGCAGCCAGACCCAGACGTTTCGCAACACCAGAGCCACAAGCACGAAGAACAGACGCAACACCGGGTCGTCGGTGCAGGTTCGGATTCGAGCTTGTCCCAACTGCCGGTAGCTGGCTTCGATGCCGAAACGCTTGCGATACGGCTCGCGAATTTCCAGGGGCGCACCGCCCACGTTCCAGACGGCGTACAACAATCTCTTGGAATGTCGACGCCCCGTCTTGTGGTGCTTGTAGCTCTTGTACGCGACGACAACGTGAAAAGTCACCGACACATTCTTGACGTCCCACGTAAATGCATATCGTCCCACTGGTTTGTTTCGGAACGCGCGCAGTCCCGCAGCTCGACGCTGTTTCTTCGTCTGCCCCTTTTTCTTCGAGGCGCGCTTCTTCGATTTGCGTCCGCGCAGCACGATCGGAATCACGAAAGGGCTCTTCTGCTTTTGCAAGAACTCCATCACGTGCGACGCGAAAAAGCCCCTGTCCAGCAACAACATTCGGATCGCAATCTTGCTCACCGCGATCCGCTCCAGCAGCCGTTTCAGCACGGCAACCATCGGCTCTTTCCCGCGAACGTAAGTCGCGGCCAGCGTGTAGCGACAACCCGCTTCCACCACGCACGCTGTGGCATAGGCGTGAAATTTCGTCGTCCCCGACTTGGGCTGACTGTGATACAATTCGTTGGCCCGCTCTTTCGGCTCGCCGTGGTACGGAATCAGATGAAGGTCGATCGCAATTTTCCGGGATCGAGAGAAGAGCCACTTGGGCAGATGTCCGCACAGAGCCGCCTCCAGCCATCGTTCGAGCGTGACGGGACGTTTGGGCAAGTTGTCGAACAATGCTTGGCGCACAGTCTCGTCGCAGGGTGCCAGCGCCAAATCCCGACACGCGGCAAACAACGAACACATGCGAGCCGCTGCCAGCAGCACGACCTTCCAGACGACATCGGCTGTGGCTTTCCACCCGTGATCCTCCAGCAGCAACGACTCTGCGAGCCAAGTTTGGGCTAACGCTTGGACTTGGCGACTCGAAATCGAATGAATCTTCCTTGAACGCATGGGCTTCCTCCTTGAATGACCCGCTGTTTTCCATAAGTCATTCTCGCCGAAAGCCCTGCGTTCATTGAATACCAATCCGAGAACTGGGAACTACTGAATTTGCAATTTGCAATTCCCATCTCTTCAATTCCCAGGAGACGCACCGCGACGCGCAGACGCCTCCCCTCGGTCCCCCCGCGGGCGGGGGGAGGGAGGGGGAATTGAAAATTGGCCATTGAAAAATGCAAATTGCGAATTGATGTCAAGCGGCCTTCGGCCGCCGTCAATTTCAAATTTGCAATGGCTAATTTTCAATTTGCAATTTGCAATTCCCATCTCTTCAATTCCCAGGAGACGCACCGCGACGCGCAGACGCCTCCCCTTGGTCCCCCCGCGGGCGGGGGGAGGGAGGACAACGCCGCTCCGCGGTGTTCGCGTGGTGTGGGGAGGAAGGATACGGCGGTCTTTTTTCGGAAGCAGCCGCTGACAGCGGCCGATTTCGTTTGACGATTTCAGGGTCGGCATGGGAAACTGGATTACCAAAATCAAGAATCGCAGCATCAACGAAAGCAGGCTGATGGCATTTTCCCGGCGGGTCGTGCTGGCAGGAGGGCTGGTGTTCGCGCTGTTCGCGACGGTCAGCCCCGCCGCGGAGATTCCCGCATCGGATGACACATTCGAGACCAAAATCTTCCCGCTGCTCAAATCGCGCTGCGGTGCCTGTCACGGCGGGAGCGAGAATAAGAGCGGCCTGACAGTTTTGACGGTGGCCGACCTGCTTGCCGGCGGCGCGACGCGCGGTCCGGCCGTGTTGCCGGGGCATCCGGAAGAGAGCGCGCTCATCAAGATGGTCTCCGGAAAGCTCAAGCCGCGGATGCCGTTCAAGGGCGAACCGCTTTCTGCCGACGAGATCTCTCTGCTCGAAACATGGATCAAAGAGCTGAAGGCGCCGCGCCCCGCCGAGGGGGACGACGCGAAATCGTGGTGGGCCGTTCAGCCGGTGGTGAAACCCTTTCCGCCGGCGGTGAAGAACGACGGCCGCGTGCGCAACGCCATCGACCAGTTTGTGGCCGCCAGACTGGAAAGCGCCGGAATTTCACCCTCGCCCGAGGCCGCCAAACCGGTTCTCTTGCGGCGGGTCTTTTTTGATCTGGTGGGCATGCCGCCCAGTCGCGCTGAGGCGCGCGAATTTCTCGACGACGAGTCGCCTGACGCTTATGAAAAACTGATTGACCGGCTGCTGGCCGATCGGCGCTACGGCGAGCGGTGGGGCCGGCACTGGCTCGATGTGGTCCGCTATGCCGATTCGGGAGGCTCCGAATACGATCGCGAATACTCGCATCTTTGGCGGTACCGCGATTACGTGATTCGCGCTTTCAACGACGACAAACCGTTTGACCGATTCGTGATCGAACAACTTGCGGGCGACGAAATCGACGCGCCGACGATCGCGTCGAGGGAAGCTCTGGGGTTTCTGCGCCTGAGTCCCGAGCACGGTTCGCCGAATAAAGACGTCAACCGCCAGCTTTTGCTCAACGACCTGACCGCGGCGGTCGGCTCGGTGTTTCTGGGCGTCACGATCGGATGCGCGCAATGCCACGATCACAAGTACGATCCCGTGACGCAGAAGGATTTCTACCGCTTGCAGGCGTTTTTTGTCGGCGCGCGGATGGAAACGATCGATTTGCCGTTCGAGCCGGAACGGGCCGAAGGATTCGCCGCGCAAAGAAAAGCGGCCGAGCAGCAGCTCGCCCAATTGCAGGCCCGCGCCGCCGCGCTGGAGGCCGAATACTTGGAGCGGCTCAAGCAGATGCTGATCGCCGAAGGCGTCGCGGCTGATGAGGCGGCAAAGCAGGCGACGATAACGAATCTCAACGCGCGGCTGGCGCTCGCCGAGGCCGGGGCCGGGCCATCTCCGCCGGGCGCGGCGGGCCGATTTACAGTCGAAGATAGAACGGCACTCATGCGGCTGCGCAACGACGTGGTCGAGGCCGCGCTCGACGGCGTCTTTGAAAAAGGAGCCGCGCGTCGCCGGGTCGACCGCTATCTTCCCAAGGCCCACGTCATCTCGAACACGACGCAGGATTATTTTGCGAATGTGCCGCATCTTCCGGTGGCGTTCGTGCGAA
>DATGKC010000448.1:0-8812 GCA_035294845.1 Planctomycetaceae bacterium
AGGACATGCCGCCGGCCAAACTCAAGCAGGCGTGGAGCTCCATCGAGGCGCAGGCAGGAAAATTTAAAAAACGTCGCGCGATCCGAACCGAAAAAACCAAGGCCAAAGACGCCAGTTACGACATCGTGTTCGTGACCTGCGACTTTGAGAAATCGGCCATCGACGTGAAAGTCGTCTACACCTCGGACGCCAAGGTGACGGGCCTCTTCTTCGTTCCCGCCAAGCCGGCATTTGTCGGCAAGGAAGAGCTGTGGTTGGGTGAATTGGATGCCGGCGGCGCCAAATTGCGGCTGCTCTTGCGCATCGGCAAAACGGCCGACGGCAAGCACCAGGCCACTCTCGACAGTCTCGACCAGGGCCAGAAGGGAATTCCATTTGACAGCGTGACCTACGAAAACGGCAAGGTGCGGCTCGAAGCAAAGGCCCTGCAAGTCGTGTACGAGGGAACGATCGACGAGAGCGGCAAGGAACTGTCGGGCGAGTGGCGGCAAGGCGGGGCGTCGCTCCCTCTGACGTTTAAGCAGGTCGAATCCGAGCCGCAGGCCAGCCGGCCGCAAACGCCCAAGCGTCCCTTTCCCTACGACGAAATTGAAGTCGCGTACGAAAATAAGCCGGCCGGCGTCAAGCTGGCCGGTACGCTCACCGTCCCCAGGGGAGAAGCTCTGCACCCGGCAGCGATCTTGATCACCGGCTCCGGCGCGCAGGATCGCGACGAGACGATTTTCAACCATAAACCGTTCCTGGTTCTGGCAGACTATCTCACGCGACGCGGGATTGCCGTATTGCGGGCCGACGACCGTGGAATCGGCGGATCGACGACGTCGGCTGAAGCAGCGACGACCGCCGACCTGGCCGAAGACGTGCGCTCGGCGATTGATTTTTTGAAAAGCCGTTCGGAAATCGACGGCACCAAAATCGGCCTGATCGGACACAGCGAAGGGGGCACGATCGCGCCTTTGGTCGCATCGCAATCGAGCGACGTGGCCTTTATCGTCATGCTGGCCGGCAGCGTGGTGACGGGTGAAGAGGTGCTCTATCAGCAGGCGGCGGCACTGCTGAAGGCCGGCGGCGCTTCCGAAAAAGTATTGGCGGCTCAGCGTGAGCTGCAATCGCGGATCTTCGCGATCGTGAAGGCCACCCCCGACGCCGAACAAGCGGTGGAGAAGATCAACTCGGGTGTCGCCGAATTCATCGATTCGCTCGACGAAGAGACGCGCGCAGGCCTGGGCGAAGTCAAAGCCGCCGCCGCGGCCCAGGCGCCGCGCGTCGCCGGCAAGTGGTTTCGCTTTATGCTGACTTACGATCCGCGGCCAAGCCTGGAAAAGACGCACTGCCCCGTGCTAGCGCTCAACGGCGCCAATGACCTGCAGGTCTTGCCCGAGGAGAATCTGAGCATTATCCGCGAAGCGCTGACAGCCGGCGGCAACGCCGACTTCGAAACGCACGAGCTGGCCAACCTCAACCACCTGTTCCAAACCAGCCGCACCGGCCAGGTCGCCGAGTACGCCCAAATCGAAGAAACCATCGCCCCCGCCGCGCTGGAGTTGATCGCCAACTGGATATTGCGGCACGTCGACACGGGGCGAAACTGACGGCCGACCTTCCGTTGTGACCGGCCTCCCCACCCGCGTTATGTCTGGTCTCCCGACCCACGTTGTGGCCGGTCTCCCGACCGAGCCACAACCCCGACCGCAGGTCTCCCCGTGCGTCTCTGAAACGAAACCCGCAGGCTTCATCGCGCGATTGGCGGAGTCGCAGGATTTGGTAGAATGACGTGACTGACGCTTACAGCGGCATTCCCGTGGTCGCCTCGCTTCCGAGTTTGCGAGTGCGTTGCCCGTACTTCCTGGGTCGGTATAAATTGACTTCAGACTGATCGCGGTTTAGCTTAGCGGTAGGCGAATGGCAGTTAATCACGCAGACGGCACAATGTTTGTCTCAGTGGTGTTTTATCCCATTGCCGCCATCGTGGGTGCTGCTCGCGCAGGTGCTGGCTGGCTCGCGCTGCTTTTCATCCCGGTTGGTTTCGCTGTAGGCGTTCTTATCTGTTGGTTTGGCCGTAAGGCTATCTATGCGATTTCTGGCTTCGGTCTGAATCTCACAGCAAAGATACAGAAAGGCTGGATTCAGCAGATTGCCGTTCTACCGTTCTTTCTGATTTACCTTCTTTTGCCGATCGCGATAGTTTGGGGTGGAGTATTTGGTGTTTATCTCGGAAGTATGTGGTTGGTTCGTCATTTGTGATGACGATTTGCGCCTACCAGGGCGGTGTAGCGCTGCTGGGCAGTTGGACGGTTCGAATAATTTGACAGCGACTGTTCAGCCGACCCGGCGTTTCCGGCAGCGGTCGCTGAGGTATCCCAGCGCGCGTGACACGTGCTGGCATTGCCAAGCTACTGCGGGCACTGCCGGAATTGACGGTCCACATCCCGACAGGCTCGGGCGGTTCGTTCTCCTTGGCCGTAATGAGTACAACAAACCGTTACCGTTACGAATCACCTATCCGCCTGACGGTCTTCCTCGCAGTGTTCTATATCGGTTTGTCTGCGTGGATGGCGTATCTGGCCAAGGGTCACGCCGAGCTGAGGGCGGTCTTCATCGGGCTGAGCGTGATCTTCGGCGCGTTCGCTCTGGTGGTGCCGATCCGCCGTCTCGCCTTTCCGTACACACTTGAGCTGACCGACGACGCCATTTTGCTCCCCCGCGGGCTTCCTTGGCCGGGAACTACAACAATCCCTTACGCAGACATCATCGGCATCCAAGACTACGGCAACTCGCTTTGGATCAGTACGAGTGATGGGGGCTTTGGGTTCCCAACGACCCAGTTCGACGGCTATCGTGCGGTGCGGGACGGCATTTCCGTCAAGACGGCGATTGAATTCGAGCCGCCGCATGTCAGGGGGATTCTTCCAAAGTTTTATTCCGACACGTTTCCCGGACGACTTGTGCAATGGGTCGAGCCGGAAGATTGGAGCCGCTTGCGGAGGCGCGCTGAGGTATCCAAGCCGGTGCTATACCAACTTCGCACAGAACTGTGGTGCTTCGTGCGCTGTTTTGCGTTCTGCCGTGCTTTCATCATCGTTTGTCCCGGTTTACTGCTTCTTTCCTGGATATTCACGTTGGCGCCGTTCCAATTTTTCGACTTTTCCGTTCGATGCCTCGCCGGTGCGTCTTTCTTGGCGAGTATCTTTACGTTGCTGCACTGGCTGGACAGAATCAATCCGGTTCGTCCTGAGACCATAATCAGCTTTCGAGATCGGGGAATTACCTCGCGACTCCCCAGTGGGCAGGAATTTAGTTGGAATTATCGGCAGCTCTGCGGCTGGGCGGTGATCGAGAGGCAGTTCAGAGGCCGCCCTCTGCAAATTCTGCTGCTGCGGCGGCTGGAGAAGGGACAGGCTTGCGATGAGGCGATCGCTTTACCCGACGCCACCATTCGCGATCAGGTGTTGCAGATCCTTAAGGACAGGCAAGTGCCGCAAGCACCAGACCTCAAGCCGTCGTGGGAGGCGAAATAGCCGATTTGCGCGGCAGCGGGGATGCAAAGTATTCGGAAGTCACATCGCAGGTTCGCCATTCCCTGCGCCCGCTTGCCCGCTTCTGCGAGTTAATCGCCGCTTGAGATTTCACCCGTCGCGGACTAACATCAAACTGAAGTCGGCGGCAGCCCTTAGGGTGAGCGGATGCCGATATTCGGGCGCTTAACTCAGCGGCTAGAGTGCGATCCTCACACGGTCGAAGTCACTGGTTCGAATCCAGTAGCGCCCATTTGCCAAAGCCGAATGACCATGATCCGCCCGGACCATCGCCCCGGGCCTTTGTTGCGGGCCGTTTCTCCGGGCCAAAATGACATCGACTTCTCCGGAGACTTCCGTCCGCGCGTCGCCCTGGTTCGTTCTGTTCATCGCGGCAGCGGTCGCCGCGGTGACGCAGGTTCCGTTTCTGCTGGGCGAGCGGTGGGCTGCCGACGGCGCCGTCTTTGATGGTCTGGTCGGAATGATCGACGACCAGAACATGGCCTTCTCGTTCATTCGCCAGGCAGCCGAGGGGCATTGGCTGTTCGTCAATCGCCTGACGTACATCGACCACGAGCCTGTGCTCTTCAATCTGGAATGGCTCGCCGTCGGGCAGCTCATGAGTTGGCTGGGCGGATCGGAAGCCGGGGCCTATGCAGCTTGGCGCTGGATGGGCATTTCTCTCGTCATCGGCGGATTCTGGTGTCTGGCGGGCGCGTGTGGACTCAAGAATTTCGAGCGGAAAATGGCGCTATGGATGTGCGCATTGGGCGGCGGATTCGGATGGCTGTTTCTGATCCTGGAGCGCGGCGGACTGATTGCCCGGTTTTCACCGGCCACGCTCGATCTTTCGCACGCGGTTCATCCCTTCAGCCACATGTTCGCCAATCCTCACTTGTCTGTCTCACATGGACTGTCGCTCTTGTTTTTAGCCGCCTTCGCCACCGGCGAACAAACGGCTAAAGCCATTTGGTACGTCATTGCCGGAGTCATTGGCGTGATCCACGGCCTGGTCCGGCCGTACGACCTGATTTTGATCAGCGGCGTGATTCCGGCGTTCATACTGATTGAGCGCATCGCCGTCGGAAAGTGGTCGCTGCGGAAGACCGCGCTGCGCTTATTGCCTCTCGCAGCGATCGCGCCGGTTTTGGGATATTATGTGGCCTTGTTCCGCTTCCACCCGGTGTTCAAGTATTGGGCCAGCCAGGGAGAAGTCGAACCGATCGGAATTCACTGGCAGCTCCTGAGCTTCGGGCTGGCAGGCGTTTTGTGCCTGGTCCGACTGGGTTTGGCGCGGCGGTATCCCTTGAAATCTCCCGAGCGCCTGCTGGTCGTTTGGATCGTTGTGGTGCTGCTTTTGATTCACGGCAAGCAGTTGCCCGGATTGGGCTTCATGCCTTTTGCCCCGGTGTTCGGCGTGACGCTCGTTTCAACAATGCTCGTTCTGGGGGCCGCGGCACTCAGTCCATTCAAGGTGTCGGCCGGCGGCGGACGAGGCTGGAGGCGGCCGATGCTCATAGCGGCGCTCATCGGCGTCAATTCGATCGGCAGCGCGGTCTGGCTGGTGAAGATCACGCGCAACCTGGCCTATTTTCCCGATCACTACATCGGCAAAGCTGAGCACGAAGCGCATCTCTGGCTCAGCGGCCACGCGGGGGAGTCGGATGTCGTTTTGAGCACACTGACATCGGGCAACCGCATGGCCAAATACGTTTCCTGCCGATTCGCACTGGCACATTGGTCGGTCACGCCGCACGTCAACGAGCTTTCCAGCCGCGTCGACCGGTTTTATCGCGCCGCGATGACCGACGACGAAGCTTTGGAATTGCTGCGAGAGTTGCACGTGCGTTGGATATACGCCGGCCCGCGCGAAGAGGCGCTGGGGAAATTCGAGCCTGCGGAGCTGCCCGGCGTCGCCGAGCGATTCGCGAATCGCGGCGTGCGGATTTATTTTGTGGAACCGCAAAAAATGGCGGAGTAGTCCGCCTGAGCGCTGGATCGAGGAACAGGCTATGGTTCGTTTGAGCGTCAATGTGAACAAGGTCGCCACGCTGCGAAACTCGCGCGGCGGGAACGTGCCCAGCGTGATCGAAGCCGTCCGCACGTGTCTCGCGGCAGGAGCGCCGGGCATCACCGTGCATCCGCGCGCCGACCGCCGCCATGTCACTCCCCAGGACGTGCGCGAAATCGCCGCTGCGCTGCGCCCCTTGCGCGACCGTGTGGAATACAACATCGAGGGGGACTTGCGGCCTGAGCTTTTGGCGCTTGTGGCGGAAGTCCGTCCGCACCAATGCACTCTGGTGCCGGTCAAGCCGGGCGAAATCACGAGCGAAGCGGGATGGTCTCCCGAGACCCCGGCCGACGAAATCCGGCGGGCCGTCAGCCAAATGCGAGAGATGGGAGTGCGAGTGAGCCTATTCGTCGATCCGGAGCCGGCGGCGGTGGAATGGGCTGCCAGCCTGAAGGCAGACCGCATCGAGCTTTATACCGAGCCTTTCGCACGGGCGTTCGAGCAAAAAGGCCGCGCGGCCGAACAGAGCTTCCAGAAGTATGTCCAGGCCGCGGCGAGGGCCCACGAGCTGGGGATGGGTGTGAACGCGGGCCACGACCTCGATCTCGACAACCTGGTGCTGTTCCGCACGCTCGGGCATCTCGACGAAGTCTCGATCGGGCACGCGCTGATCAGCCGGGCGCTTTTCGTGGGTTTAAAGACAGTTGTGGGCGAGTACCTGGAGGCCTTGAGCCAGAGCTCGCCCCGATGATTCAGTCCGTAGCGTCCGCTGTGGCCGGTCTCCGACGACTTCGACCGAGCCACAGGCCGTCTCCGTTGTGGCCGGTCTCCGACCGAGCCGCAGGCTGCGGACCGAAGGTCTCTACAGCGTCTCTCCCGCGCTCAGCGGCCAGAGTCCGGCTTTCATGTTGAGCCCCTTTCGAGTGCGCTGCCGGGAGCAAAGGGGAATCGGAGGCCGATTCTCGTTCACTCGTCACGTCATCTTCTCTCATTTCAGTCTCGGCGGCGCCTTACATGGCTTTTCATCGAAGTTTTTTGCTATTTGGCGGCGCTTTCCCGGATTTGTCGAAATTGCGATTGTCAGATTCGAAAATCGTGTGAACAATTAATATAGGGGAACGATGTCATATGCGAAAAAATGCGTCGCAGGTTGGGAAACCTACGCCACGGGCGGGAAACCTACCCCCATATGGTACGTTTCTCTGCCGTCCAATCGGTTTTGGAAAACAGAAAAACGGGCGGTTGGCCGGCGGATGGTTGAGCTTCTTTGGCCATCTTGAGCTCCTTTGAACGATTCTCGAGGAATTTTCACATTTTGCTTGAGCTTCTTTGGCGCTTCTTTGGCGCATGTTTGGCCTTCTTTGTGGCCCAACACGGGTGCCGGCAAACTGCATGCACGCGGCATGTAGGGTTGCGTTGGCCGCTCTGGGCACCGATGACGGCCTTGTTCGTGCTTTGCGCCGGCGAGCCCGGGGCCTGGGCCAAGCCGCTTGAAAATGATAAAGAATCAAAAGACACGCCGACCGGCGAGACGGCTGAATCTGGCCCGCCGACTTTGACGATCAAGGCGGTCATCGATGGTCGCGATGAGCTGCGTGTGTCGCGCGAGGGCCTGGATTGGATCCACCACGATTGGGATTGGCCGAAGGGCGTCACGATCAACAAGCGCTCTTGGAACCCGCAGCAGCAACCGAAGCTCAAAAATGAATCCACCGGCCGGTTCCTGCCGGCCGACGTCAATTTCGCCGATCCCGAGCTGGTCGTGGTCAAGGGTCGAGGCAAGGTCACATTGCGAAAGGAATCGGCCGACGTCGTCGTTGTGCAATTGCACGACACGGAAGGCGGATCAGACGAGTATGAGGTCACGATCAAGTTTCGCGATTTGCCCTGGCTCCTCAAGGGCACGCCGCAATTGCCGATCGCCAAGGCCGACGAGATGTATTCAGGCGATTTGCGCGTGGTCGCGACAATCGACGGCGCCGACGAGCTACGCATTTATCGCGATCGAGCCGAATGGCAGCACCAGGGTTCCAACTGGCCGTCCAGCGTCAAGATCAACGGATCCGAATGGCCGGTGAAGCAGCAGCCGCGACTCGAAAACGCGGCGCCCAACCAACTTCTCCCCGACTGGACTGTGTTGGTCGGGGCCAAACACTGGGTGCTGCGAGGCCGAGGCACAGTCGAATTTGCCATTCATCCCGATCATCTGGCCTTGCAATTCAACGATTTCGATCCCGGAGGCGATGTTTATGACGTCGTGGTCCATCAAGGCGAGACGTTTACGCAGCTCGAAATCGCCGACGCCGACCGCCAGCAGATTGCCGATCTGGCGGCGAAAGCCTCGCAAGCGCCTCACCCGGCCGATCGAAACGCGCCCACGCGGAGCGACTTCGACGAACTCAGGCGCCGATGGCGGCTTACCCGTTTCGTAGCGGCCTATGAGCAGCACGGGCACCGCGAAAAGGCCTGGGACGATGCGGCCCTGGAATTTCTCAAACGTGCCGCGAAATATCCCGAAGAGCCGGCCGCGCCGATGATTGCGGCCGGGGACAGGCTGATCGACCTGGGATGCGACGACGCGCTCGTGTGCTATGTGCACGGTTGGAACCTGACCCGCCAAAAGCAGTATGCCAAGGCCGAGCCCTTTGTGCTTCACGCCGTGCTGGGATTCGAGAAATCTCAGTATCCGGCCCGCAGTAAACGCTGTGCGCCGGCCCTCCTGGCCCGGCTCTGCGTTTGGCAATCGAGCGACCGTTCGAATCTCGCCTACGCGCTCTTTCAGCGTGCCGTTGAAGAGACCGCACAAGCCATCGCCGATCCCATGATCGAAGGCGAACCCCGCGCGCTGTTGGCCGAATTGCGCGACGATCTGTCGCAAGAGGCGCGCGGAGACTTGTGCGACCACGAGCCGGCGCTCTTGCGGGCTTTGGCAGTCAAGGAACAGGCCGACCCGTGGATCGAGCACGTGCTGCTGGCGTCCTATCAGCACCGCCAGGGCTGGCAGGGCCGCGGGGACGGATTCGCCAACACCGTATCCGAAGAAGGCTGGCAGTTGTACTACAGGTTCCTGTTGCAGGCACGGGCCCATTTGGTCGCGGCCTGGCGGTTGCACCCTGAATTTCCAGAGGCGGCGGTCGAGATGATCATGACGAACCGCGCGGTGGGAGGCATCGCCGAAGAGACTCCTCGCTTCTGGTTCGATCAGGCGGTGGCCGCTCAAATCGACGCTCCCCGCGCGCATAGCCAGTTCCTGTGGGCCATTCGGCCGCGCTGGGGGGGCAGCCAC
>DATGKC010000449.1:0-4821 GCA_035294845.1 Planctomycetaceae bacterium
GGCGATCGCCGTTCCGTTGAGCGTATGGACGAACTGCGTCCCCTTCACATCCGGCATCTTGAAGCGAATGCCCAGCCTGCGGGCTTGGTAGTCGGTGCAGTTCGAAGCCGAAGTGACCTCGCCGAATTCTCCCCCCTCGCCGCGGCCGGGCATCCAGGCTTCGAGGTCGAACTTGCGATAGGCCGGGCCGCCCAGATCGCCGGTGCACGTGTCGACGACCTGGTAGGGGAGTTTCAGCCCTTGAAAGAGCTCTTCTTCGACGCGCACGATTTTTTCGTGGGCCGCTTCCGATTGATCGGGACGGGTGAAGGCGAACATTTCAACCTTGGTGAACTGGTGCACGCGAAAAATGCCGCGCGTGGCCTTGCCGTGGGCCCCGGCTTCCGTCCGAAAGCAGTGCGAGAGCCCGGCCGCCAGAATGGGCAGCTTGGTGCCGTCGAGAATCTGATCTTGCAGCGAGCCGCCGAGCGTGATTTCGGCGGTGGCGACCAGGCTGAGGTCGGTCCCCTGGATCGAATAGATCTGGGTTTCCGGTCCGCGGGGATTGAACCCGATGCCCTGCAACACCTCGTCGCGCGCGAGATCGGGCGTGGTGTGCAGCGTGAAGCCCTCGCGCGACAATTTTTCGAGGGCGTAGTGCACGAGCGCCATCTCCAGCAGCACGGCCTCGTTCTTCAAAAAATAAAAGCCGTGGCCGGCCACGCGCGCTCCGGCTTCCAGGTCGATGAGGTCATGAATGCCGGCCAGCGCCACATGGTCGAGGGGCCTGAAACCAAACTCCGGCTTTTCTCCCCACGTGCGCACGACTTTATTGTCTTCGGCCAGCCGCCCCACCGGCGCCGCCGGATGCGTCATATTGGGAATTCGCGCCTGCTCCAATCGCAGGGCCGTCTCGAGCTCTTTGAGCTGCGCTTCTTGGTGCGTCACGTTCTGCCGCAGCTCTTTGCCGCGCGCGATGAGCGCCTGCTTTTTCTGAGCGTCGGCTTCCTTGGGAATTCCGGCCGAGATTTCGTTTTGTTCGCGGCGCAAGTCGTCGGTCTGCGAGATCACTTCGCCGCGCCTGTTGCGAAGCGCAAGAAACGCAGCCAGGTCGATCGTCACGCCCCGGTTGCGGCAGTTTTCGCGCACTTCTTCGAGGTGGTCGCAGATATATTGCAAGTCGAGCATGGCTATCCCAAGACCGATAATTCGTGCCACAAATGGGCGCTGGCGCGCGTGCCGCGGCGGAAATCGGCCAGATGAAAATGTTCATTCGGGCCGTGCAGATTATCGGTGTTCTGCCCCCAACCCAAAAGGAGTGTATCCAGTCCCAATTGGCTCTGGAAGCTCGACACGACGGGGATCGAGCCCCCCTCGCGGATCATCACCGGCTCGACTCCAAAGGCGACGGCGATGGCCTTTTTCGCGGCGGCAATGTAGCGGCTGGTGGGATTGAACGCGAAGGCCGGGCAGCCATGACCGCCGCTGAATTCGAGCGTGATTCCCGGCGGACAAAGCTCGCGCAGCCGCGCCTCGAGGCCGGCCGCGATTTTTTTCGGATCCTGGTTGGGGACGAGCCGGCAGGTGATTTTCGCACTGGCCCAGGCCGGGATGATCGTCTTCGATCCTTCGCCCTGATAGCCGCCGGTGATGCCGTTGACGTCGCAGGTGGGCCGCGCCCAGCGGCGCTCCAGCGTGGTGTAACCCGATTCGCCCCAGACGGCGCCAACCCCCAGCTCCCTAAGAAACTCGGCTTCGTCGAACGGCAGGGCCGCCAGGCGCTGGCGCTCTGCCGGATCGAGCGGCGGGATATCGCCGTAAAATCCGGGAACCTGAATGCGGCCCTTCCCGTCGTGCAGGCCGGCGAGCAGTTTGGCGAGCGCGTTCACCGGGTTGGCGATGGCTCCGCCGAACACGCCGCTGTGTTTGTCTTGATTCGGCCCGCGAACCGTCACCTCGCACGCCACGATCCCGCGCAGGCCATACGTGATCGCCGGAATGTCGGGAGCGAACTGGCTCGTGTCGCTGATGACGGCCACGTCGGCGGCCAGCGTCGATTTTCGCTCCGTCAAAAACGTCTCCAAATTTTTGCTGCCCACTTCTTCTTCGCCCTCGATCACGAACTTGACGTTGACCGGCAATCGGCCGGTCGAATTCATCCAGGCCTCGATCGATTTCAGGTGCGTCAGAACCTGCCCCTTGTCGTCGGTGGCGCCCCGCGCGAAGAGCCGCCCGTCGCGAATCGTCGGCTCAAACGGCGGCGTCACCCATTTGTCGAGCGGGTCGGGAGGCTGCACGTCGTAATGTCCGTAGATTAAGACCGTCGGCGCCCCGGCGGCGTCTTGCCAGTGGCCGTAGACGATCGGATGACCCGCCGTTTTGACGAGTTCGGCCGTCAATCCGGCCGAGCGCATCTGCGCCAAAACGAATTGGGCCGCGCGCTCCACGTCGGCCTTATGCCGCGAGTCGGCGCTGACGCTGGGAATCCTGAGAAAGGCCTTGAGGTCTTCGAGAAATTGCCCGTCATGATCGGTCAGATACCGGTCGACGGCTGCGAGAAGGTCGGCCATAAGAAGTTGATTCTTTCTCGTTTGCCCATGCGGTTGGAAATTGCAAATCAGCCAATGAAAATTGCAAATTGCAAATTGGAAATCAATCGAATCGCGTGGGTCGTCCCGCTCCTGTTCCCCTCTCCCCCTGGGGAAGAGGGGTTAGGGGTGAGGGGAGAAGGACTGCCGCCAAGCGGTGAGATCATTTGGTTCCGGCCGAAGGCCGGGCTAAGAAATCCGCGGTTTTTTCCGCTTGTTGACTGACTCGACAGTCGCGCCGGCCGCAACGTCGTTGAGAGCCTGAATTCTCACGAATTCCGCTACGACATGCGTTACGTCACGAGATCATAGCCCACGATGAAAATTGCCGCATCGATAAAGGCGTGACTGATCCACGGCGCAAAGAGCGAGCCTGTGCGCTCGTAGACGGATGCCCAGATGACTCCTCCCATCGCGACGGCCAGCGACAAGAGAATGCTCCACAGCGAGAACCAGCCGAAGAACACCGACACGATGCACACGTGGTGCGCCATGAACCCCAGGCTCGAAATGGCGATTGCACTGGGGAAGCTCGTCAGTTTCCGCAATTGGCCGAAGACGAACCAGCGCCAATAATACTCCTCGAGCAGCGAATGGATCAGCGAGTAAAAAAGGGCGATCGCGACATATGCCGGAACGCTCGCCACCCCCAGCCCCGCAAGCTTTTGCCTGATCGCTTCCTTGGCGTCGATGCCGAAGACCCCCGCCGGTTTCAATCCGAAACGATAAGCTGCCAGCGTCGCGGCCAAGAGCGCGATTCCCAGGCCGGCGCCCAAGACCAGCTCCGCGGGCCTGGGGCGGTTCTTCCAGGCGATCGGCCGGCGCTGGATGATGGCGACAAAGACCACGGGAAACACAAACTGGATCAGCTTGCCGACAATCCCGGCAGCCTGCTGCACGGGCGTGCTCGCGCGGGCCAGCCACACGAAATAGACGACCGTCACCAGCGTGGGGAACGCCAACGCAAACACGACCGCGCACCAGTCCCGGCGCGCCGGGATTTCGTCGGCGGGCGTCATTTTTTTTGCGACAGGTCGATGCCCATGTCGGCCATGAGAAACTGCATGTCCTTCCAGACGTCCTTCTTGGCGGCCGGGTTTCGCAAGAGATAGGAAGGATGGTAGGTGCACATCACTTTCGCCCGGCCGTAATCGAAGAATTTTCCCCGAAGTTTGCCGATGGAGGCGGTCGATTTCAGCAGGTTCTGCGCCGCGACCGCCCCCCAACAGACGATGTACTCGGGGTCGATCGCCGCCAGTTGGCCTTCGAGAAACTCGCGACAATTGGCGCACTCGATCTCGGAAGGAGTCCGGTTTCCCGGGGGCCGGCACTTCAGGACGTTGCAAATGTAGATTTCTTCGCGCGTGAGCCGCGACGCCGTGATAATTTGATTCAGTAGCTGTCCCGCCCTTCCCACGAAAGGCTCGCCCTGTGCGTCTTCATCGGCTCCCGGCGCCTCGCCGATGAACACGATGCGGGCTTGGGGGTTGCCGACGCCGAAAACGGTTTGCGTGCGCGTGCCGGCCAGCTCGGCGCACTTGGTGCAGGCCTTGACCCGGCCCGCCAATTGGGCCAGTGCGCTCTGGCCCTGGGCAAGCGTTTTGGGAGCTCCCGCAGGAGCCTCAGCGGCAGAGCCGACGATTTCAGGAGCGCTCGTAGAATTTCGCGCCAAGTGCGTGAGACCGGCCAGAGACAGGCTTTCCAATTGCTGCCGAATGGTGCGATAAGGCACGCTAGGGCTTCGTCTTCCTTTTCTTGGCAGCGCCGCCGCGGTGCGCGGTGTACCATTTGCGCCATGCCGGCTCATTGAAGCCGAAGTTTTGCCCCGTCAAGAGATTGAGCGCGTTCAGCACCGATTGGTTTTCTTCGTCTTTTTCGACGGTCATTTCTTTCATGCGCACCGGAGTGGGGGGATATTCCTGCACGCGCACTCCGTAGGGCAACTGCCCGGAGGCCAGCAGCAACTCGATATTCGGCGGAAGCATCGCCTGGCCGGCCGCCATCGACGAGCCGTCGCTGCGAACTCCGCCCGGCACATCGGGGACCAGAATGATGTATTGATGCCGCGTCACCAGGGCGTCGATCAACTGCGGAATGACGGTCTCATTTCCCAACTCGGCGAGCGCGTCGCCGGCGCGGTTGACCACAAGATTCAGGCCGTTCCTGAGCGCGCGAATGTAAAAGGGAAGCGCCTTATTCACATCTTTGTGCCCCACACCTCCGACGGCCGCTTCGCGCACGCGGCGCGACTCGT
>DATGKC010000450.1:0-6039 GCA_035294845.1 Planctomycetaceae bacterium
CCCCCGCCGCCCCCGCCTCCGCCGACGGGCAATTACACGGTCGTCTCGTCCCATCCGCGTCTGCTTGATTTTACGAGCGTTCCCAGCAAAGCGGCCTCGACCGATGGGCTGGCGATTTTGCAGCAGGTCGAAGCCAGCGTCGATGGAGTCGCCGACACCACCGGCGACCGGCTGATCTGCGGTGCATTTCTTGTGCGCTACGCACAGCAGTTCGGTCAGTTGCCGCCGGGAGTCACCTGGAAGCAGACGGTCGCTCAATATCAGGCCCAGGCGATCGCCGATTTGCTGACTGAGGCCGCGACAAACACGGCCTCGGGCATCGGCAATTACGGACTTTTGCGCTATACCCTGGCGCCGCTGGCCTGCGGGTACGACTGGCTTTTCAACGTGATGACGCCCACACAGCAAACCACCGTGCGGACGGCTCTGCGCACGATCATGGATACGCGCACATTCGGCGGCGCCTCGGCGCAAGGCGGCCAGACGTTCTACCAATGGTACAGCGCCAATAACGTGTCGGGCTTTGGGATGACCGCCGCGCTTGCGACCTACGGCGAATTCAGCGACAAGGAATACGTCGCCGACTATTACAACAACAACTGGTGGGTCCCCAACGGATTTGGGACCGACAAGGGATATAACTGGTGGTGCGTGCGGAACAATCTGCTGGGGGGCGGAGACCGCGAAGGGTTCGGCTATTTCTGGGGTCTCTTGCCCAATTGGGCCTGCAAGGCGTTTTGGGAATCGGCGACCAGCAATACCGACCTCTCGCTGCAGAACATGCCCTATTTCAACCAGTACCCCTACTGGGTTTTGTTCCAGACCGAGCGGGCCTACATCAAGAATTATCCTATCTTCTCGATTCACACGATCGAGTACTCGGGAGAGCTCGATTACGATCGCGCGTTCATGGAATACCTCATGTGCTCGACTTCGTGGAGCGACGCCAACGGTAAGAAACTCGCCCGCTGGCTGCTCGATCAGTCTCTGCAATATGTCTATGGGGCCGGAAGCGTGGGGCGGCTCTTGATGTTCGGCCTGATCATTGGCGACCCCCGCGTCGTCGGCGCTCCCCCGGACACTTTGGGCCTCCCGCTCACTCGCGATCTCATCCCCATTGGCGAGCACTTCGAGCGGTCCGATTGGACCACCAACGCCACCTGCCTGTATTTCGGATGCGCCAGTCATCAATCGCGAGTCTATCCGCAGAACGACGTGACCATCTGGAAAGGCGGCCCACTCGTGTGCCACGGGATGCAGCGCTATTTCCATGATTACGGCTTCGAGTGCCAAAAGAATCGCATTTCCTTTTATAAGGCCGGCGCCGCCGGCCCTGCCTTCAATCAGGTCGAGGCCGATCCTGAAACGATTCCACTGGGGACCCTGGTGAAAAATTCCGACGGGTCGTACACCGGCGATTGCACGGCCCTGATGACGAGCGCCGGCAGCCTGGTCAAGCTCTCGCGGCGAACGATGACGCCGAATATCGCCGCCGGCCTCGTCACCGTTTTCGACGAGGTGCAATGCGATGCCACGTTGACTCCGCATGCCTGCTGGAATACGCCCAACCAGCCGCAGATCGCCGGATTCACGGCGACCGGCGTGCCGATTCCCAACACGCAGACCATGACGTTCGTCAATGGCAGCCATTCGGCGACGTTCACGTTCAGTCAGCCCGTCACGGTGATTCCCATCGGCGGCATCGATTCATCGGGGGTCAACCACATGATCGACGGACTCGACGGCAAGCCCTATACGCCTGACTCGTCGCGTTATATGAGTCCGAAATTCCTCGCTCAGGACGTGCCCACGCAGATCAAGTGGGGAGGCTACTGGCGAGTCCACGTATTGATGCCCGCGGGCGGGGGAACTTTGACCACAAGAATTCAGGTGCAGTAAAGCGCAGCACGCTTCCCAATTGACTTGATCGTCCTTTCCAGCGACACTTCGCCGCGCGCCGTAGCGGCAGCAGCCGAGGGACTCGAGTGGGAGCTTGCGGGGTGAAGACGGCACTGTGGAAGCGATTGCGGCATCTGGCCGAGCATCTGGCGGCCCGGGTGATCATCTGCATCGTGCAGGCGCTGTCGCCGAAGATGTGCGCTCGACTGGCCGAGCGCCTGGGGAGCTTCATGCATTTCATCGTGCCGCGGAAGTGGACGCGTTACGCCGTCGCCCGCGAGAACATTCGTTTGGCCTATGGCCCGCGGTACAGCGATCGACAGATCGACAACATGATTTACCGCATGTGGGTGCACCTGTTCCGCATGTTGGCGGAAGTGATTCAGATGCAGCGCAAGTTGCGGCTCGACAACGTCGTTGCCGCGGTGGCGTTTCGAAACAAGCCCGACGTGGTGCGGGCGCTGGCGTCGGGACGGCCGGTGATCGTGCTCTCGGGGCACTTCGGGAATTGGGAAATGGCCGCGTCGATTTTCGGGCTGTTCGGATTCAGAATGGGAGTCGTGGGTCGGGACCTTGACAATCCGCATCTGAATAGCCTCATTTTGAAATTCCGCAAATTCACGGGACACCGGCCGATCTCGAAAAATGGCGGCGGAGGCGAGATGGTCACCCTGCTGGAGCGCTCCGGGAGCCTGGCCATGCTCGGAGACCAGGATGCAGGCCCATCGGGATTATTCATCGACTACTTCGGCCGGCGCGCCTCGACATTCAAGTCGATCGCGCTTCTGGCGATGCAGTACAACGCCTTGATTTGCGTGGGCTATGCCCGGCGGCTCGAAAACGAAACTCTGCCGGGCGGCTGGCCGCGGTTCGAGTTGGGCTGCGAAGAAGTGATCGACCCGCTGAAATGCGACACGGCCGATGCAGTGCGGCAGATCACGCAAATGTACACGTCGGCGCTCGAACGGGTCGTTCGCCGGGCGCCCGAACAGTATTTCTGGGTGCACCGCCGCTGGAAAAGCGCCCCAAAATCGCGCCGCCGCCAGGCGGCATAGCCGTGGAGTAGGTTTCCCAACCTGCCCGTCCAATGAAACGGTTCGCGACCAGAAAAAATGCGTCGCAGGTTGGAAAACCTACGCCACGGGGGGATTGGCCGTTTTCGTCGGCCGATGATCGGGTAAAATGGAGATACCGATGGGGAGCGCTCTTGATGAAGCCGATGTGACCAGAAAAATCTGTTGCAGGTTGGAAAACCTGCGCCACAGGGTGGAACACCCAAATTAAAGGAGACGTTTCGCATGTCGCGAACGATTCGCGTCGCCGCCGTAAATGACGTTCCGCCCGGATCGTCCAAGGAAGTGATGGCCGAGGACCAGGTCGTGGCTTTGTTCAACGTCGATGGCGTCTTCTACGCGATGGACGGCGTTTGTCCGCATGCCGGTGGTCCCCTGGGCGAAGGAACGCTTCGTGGGACGACGGTCACGTGCCCTTGGCACGGCTGGCAGTTCGACGTAGCGACCGGCCAAAACTGCCTCAACCGCCAAATGAGCCATCGGTGCTTTGCCGTCAAGGTCGAGGGGAACGATGTTTTGATCGAGATCCCCTGAAACTCGCGTGCGGCAGCTCGGCCGACGAAGAATCTCTAACGGAAATCACACTTGAGCAGGAGTCTAGATCTAGATGAACGCCATTTCATATTTAATCCCCACACGGCTTCGCCCTGCGCTGCAGCGAAAGGCGATCTCGGTGCTTAGCTTCCTTTCGACGCTGCTGGTGCTCGCGCTCCCGCCGCTCTCCGCCGACGACTGGCCGCAGTGGGGCGGGCCCAACCGCGACCTGGTCTGGCGCGAAAAAGGAATTGTAAAGACGCTGCCCACCAAGGGCTTGCTGCCGCGAGTCTGGTCGACGCCGATCGGCGAAGGCTACGCCGGGCCGGCCGTTGCCGAGGGCCGAGTCTATCTCATGGATCGTATTAAATCTGAAGGCTCCGAGCGCGTTTTGTGCCTGGACGCCGCCAAGGGGACAGTTCTCTGGACGCACGCCTATCGCGTCCAATACACGGTGGACTATCCCGCCGGGCCGCGGATGACGCCGGTGGTCGACGACGGCCGCGTTTATACGATCGGCGCGCAGGGCGACATGTTCTGCTTCGACGCCGATCAAGGCGACGTCATTTGGAAGAAAAACTTCGTCGATGACTTCCAGACGAACATTCCCACATGGGGCATGGTGGCTTCGCCGCTCGTCTATGGCAATCAGCTCATCACGCTTGTCGGCGGCGAGAACAAGGCCCTCATCGTCAGTTTCGACAAGACGACGGGAGAGGAGCTATGGCGGGCACTGGACGACTCTCAGCTCGGCTATTGCCCGCCCATGCTGTTCAACTTCGGCGGGACCAGGCAAGTCATCGTCTGGCATCCGCATGCCATTTCGTCGCTCAATCCCGAAAACGGCGAGCTCTTTTGGCAGATTCCGTTCGAAGTCAAGGCGGCGTTGTGCGTCCCCGCGCCCCGCCAGTCCGGAAATCGGCTGTTCGTCACGTCGTTCTACAACGGAGCTCGCATGATCGAAGTTGGTGACGGAGGGAAATCGGCCAAAGTCGTTTGGAAGGGGAACAGCAACAGCGAAATCCGCACCGATGGTTTGCACTCGATCATGCCCACGCCCTGGGTCAACGATACGCATATTTATGGCATTTGCAGTTACGGTCAGCTCCGCTGCCTGGACGCGAAAACCGGAAAGCGGCTGTGGGAGACGCGCGAAGCCACCGGGGAAGGCCGCTGGTGGAATGCCTTTTTGATCCCGCACGAAGACCGCTTCTTCATCCATAATGAGCAGGGTGATTTGATCATCGCCGAGCTCTCTCCATCCGGTTACAAAGAGCTCGGCCGCGCGAAGCTCATTGCGCCGACGCGCGAAGTCAGCGGACGGATGACGGTCTGGTCCCACCCGGCGTTTGCCATGCAGAGCGTGTTCGCCCGAAACGATAAAGAGGTCATCCGCGTGAACCTGGCCGCGCCAAAATGACGGGCCGGGCCGGCGCAGAACCGACTAATTCCTGTGGGCCGCGGCGCTGGCGCCCTGATTCGACGCCGTTGCGGCCAGGTCGGTTCTGCGACCCACGATGACTCGCGATCGGGCCTGCTTCAAGTGATGGCGGTCGCAACTGATGTCGGCGACTTTTTCCCAGGCGAAGGGCAAAGGCTCGTTCTCGAGTCGGCTCGGCTCGGCGCAGAAGTAGCGGATGCTGTCGTCGGCGTCGTCGACCGTTTCGGGCCACGGGCAGACCGGAATCTGCTCGTGGTAATAGTACACAAACATATGATGCGTCGGGCCGAAACTCACCAGCCGCGTGTTGGAGGGGATTTGCCGTTTGAGCTCGGCGATGGCGCCGGCCGTATCGACCGTCGTCCCCAGGAACGCGTTGATCAAAAGCGTGTTGTGCGAGAGGGCGACGAAGCCGGCGATCGAGAGCACGGCCAGGCAGCGGCGAACGGCGGTCGGCCTGGCCGGCGACCACCACGCCAGCACTGAGATGGGTGCGGACGCCAATACAAAAGGAATCGCCAGCTTGATGGGCGGTTTCAACCACGTGTTGATGTCGGCCAGAGACAAAACGAGCACCCACACGATAATGCCCATCATGGCCGCCGCGCACACGCGGACGAACACCGGCCACACGATCCGCCAGCTCTCGTGGTTTCGCGTGCGCGACACGCGGTTGGCGATGAGCCCCGCCAAGAGCGCCACACAGGGATACAAGCACATGAAATAGCGGGGACGCGACCCGGGCGGCAGCCAAACGCTCGGAAACGGGACCGCCAGACAGAATGCCAGGAACACGGCATATGCTCCCGCCTGGCCCAGCGTCCGCCGGAACCGGCCGTTGCACCAGACGATCATCAGCCCCGACCACGGCAAGAGGCACGCCAGCGTCTCAAACGGATATTCGGCGAGATGCGTCGAAAACGAAAACCAGCTTGAATCCAGAAACCGATGACCCACGTCGTTCACGTAGATTCGCGCGGCGCCTTCGGCTCCGAGCTTGAGCAAAAACGGCACCTGCCAGGCGCCGAAGACCACGCAAAACAGGCCGATTCCGGCGGCGTGCGCGCGTGTGAGCGCAAAACGCCATTGTCG
>DATGKC010000451.1:0-7398 GCA_035294845.1 Planctomycetaceae bacterium
GGGCCGGCGCTCTTGGCGCTCGATTCGGGCCGCTTGCTCCGTGTGATCGCGCAGGGGCTCGCCAGCCGCGAGCACGCGGCATTTGTTCGTCGACTGGCAGATCGGAGACGCTGAGGCAGCGAACCGTGTTATCCGTCGTAAGCCACCAGCGTGCGCACGTCGTAGCCGCCCAGGCGCCGGCGTCCGCCGAGTTCCTTGAGCTCGATAATGAAGGCACAGCCCACGATTTTTCCCCCCAGCCGATCGACGAGCTGGCACGTGGCCTGGCAGGTGCCGCCGGTCGCCAAGAGGTCGTCGACGATCAGGCATCGCTCTCCGGAATGAACTGCGTCTTTGTGAATTTCGATGCAGTCGGTGCCGTATTCGAGCTGATATTCCTGCCGCTCGACCAGCCAGGGGAGCTTCCCTTTTTTGCGGGCCATGACCATGCCGCAATTGAGGTGATGCGCCAGCGCCCCGCCGATCACGAATCCGCGCGATTCGATGGCCACCACCTTGTCGATGGGCGCATAGCGGTAGTGCGTGACGAATTCGTCGATGGCCCGCTTGAAACCCCAGGGGTCCTGGATCAGGGTCGTGATGTCGCGGAATTGAATGCCGGGTTTGGGAAAATCGGGTATCGTCCGGATCAATGATCTGAGTTGGTCCATAGGGGTCTCGCTGGTTGCATTATGACAGGCGCCGAGGCGCCGATCAAACCGCGGCCATACAGTCAGGCCGCCTTGAATCGTTTGTTCGACAGCCGGTACACGTACGCCAGAATCTCCGCCACGCCTTCGTACAACTCGACGGGTATCGCCTGCCCCACTTTGACCGCGCGGTACAGCGCCTGCGCCAGCGATTTTTTTTCGACGATCGGAATGCCCTGCGCGGCCGCCGCCCGGCGGATGCGTTCGGCCAACTGGCCTTTTCCCTTGGCGATCACGACGGGAGCGTCCATTTTCGCCGCGTCGTATTTGATCGCCACCGCGAGGTGCGTGGGGTTGGTGACGATGACGTCGGCATTTTTCGCCTGCTGCACCTGGCGGGCGCCGACCAGCTTGCGGTGCGCTTCGCGGCGGCGCTGGCGGATGTGCGGATCGCCTTCCATGTGCCGCAGCTCGTCGCGGACCTCTTGCTTGGTCATCTTGATGTCCTGCTCGAACTTCCAGAGCTGAAAGCCGTAGTCCAAAACGGCGAGCGCTACCAGACCCAGGGCCAGTTGAAACGCCATCGAGACGAGCCAGCCCCCGATCTGGCGGCACAGAGCGGCCGTGTCAGAATCGATCGTGCTGAGGAATTCCGGGAACCGGGCCGTTACGAATCCGGCCACGATCGCGCACAGCACCAAGAGCTTGAGCAGGCTTCCGGCCAGGCGCACCGTGCTTTGCAGCGACAAAAGCCGCATGGCTCCCGAAAATGGATTGATCCGCGCGAAATTGGGGGCCAAAGGCTCGCTCGTCACGATGAACCCCACCTGCGCGGCGTTAATGGCCACCGCCGAGGCGACGAGCAAAGCCAACCCCGGCAAGAGCGCAACGGCCAGCGGCCGCGCGAGGGCCCACGATTCGCGCGCGAGCCGCGGAACGTCGATGTCGGTCCAGGCCGGAGCTGATAACGACTTGCGCAGGATGTCGACCAGCGCGAGCGCTGTATCTCCGCCGAAGAAGTACAGCGCCGATGCGGCTGCCAGGACCGAGACGGCGACGTTGAGGTCGACGCTGCGCGCCACGTTCCCGCGCTCGCGAATTTCTTCGCGCCTGCGCTCGGTGGGCAGTTCTGTCTTGTCGCCGCTGTCGAATTCGTCGGCCATCGCCTCACCGCCCCATCAGCGCCAGCCGGAGCTGCTCGATTCCTCCGGGAAGCACGCGCGCCAGGGCCTCGACGATGGCGGGAGTCGCCAAACCCATGATCGCCAGCCCCCCCAGCGTGCGGATCGGAAATCCCACGACCAGCACGTTGATCTGAGGAATCGTGTGCCCCAGAAATCCCATGGCCAAACCGATGACAGCCATTGTTCCCATCACCGGAGCCGAAATCTGAACCGCCAGCACCAGCGATTGACGCACGAGGTCGCTGAGCAATTCGACGGCCGGCGGTGAAATCCAGGCATATCCCACCGGCAGCGTCTGAAACGTGTCCACCAGGGCCGAGACGATGAGGTAATGGCCTCCCAGAACCAAAAATACGACGAGGCCAAGCTGATAAAGCATCTGCCCCGAAAGCGAGGCGTCGGTTTCGAACTCGGGATTGAAGACGCTCCCGAGTGAAGTGCCGATCTGCTGATCGATCAGCCCCCCCGCCATTTGCAGGCCCGAAACGATTGTGAGTACGCCCAGCCCCAGCCCGATCCCCATCGCAAACTCGACGAGCGCCAGCCAGGCGTATTCGAACAACGAGGCGGGCAAGGGCAACGTCAGGTGAAATTCGTCGACAGTCAACCCGTCGCCCTCTTGTTTTTCTGCATTCTCGATCAGCCGCGCAAATTGCGGATGGAGCGAACCGGGGAGCTCATCCTGCGTGAGCAAGCCGTCGGCATTGCGGTCGAGCAAACGGAAAGTGCGCTGTTGATCGCTTCCGAGCAGAGTGGGCGTGATGACGAGCGAGATCGCCAGGACCAGAAAGACGCGCACCTGCACGGGAATGTTGGGGTGACCGAAAACCGGGCCGATCACGAGCATGCCGCTCAGCCGCGTCACGATCAATGTAAAGGCCACGAAGGCGCCCGTTGCCCCGTTCAGCAAACGGCCCAGATCGGGCATCGCCAGCGCGTCGGCTGCACCGTCTGGCAGGAGGAAATCCATTTCGAGGCCGCTTTTCAAAAAGGCCGATCAGAGCGTTGAGGGAATATCGCGGAACAGCGCGATGGCGTATTCCACCACTCGCCCGATCGCCCAGGGCAGAACGAGCAGCATTGTGAGCGCCATGAGAACGATCTTGGGCACCATGTTCAGCGTTTGTTCTTGAATCTGCGTGACGGCCTGCAGAACGCTGATCGCCAGCCCCACGATGATCGACACGATAAGCGCCGGGGCGCCGACGAGCAGCGCGAGGTAGGTCGCGTTTCGAACAAGATCGATGGCGGCGTCAAGGTCCACGAAATTGGTTCCTGATTTGCGGCTTGCCGATCGACTGCTTCGGGGCGCTCATCCGCTTCCGGGCGGCCGGACGCTCGCCATCAACATGCCTACGGTCAATGTCCAGCCGTCGATCAATACGAACAGCAGCAACTTAAAGGGAAACGACACCAAGGTGGGAGGCAGCATCATCATGCCCATGCTCATCAGCACGGTCGAGACAACCATGTCGATCACGAGGAACGGCAAGAAGATCTGGAAGCCGATGATGAACGCCGTTTTGAGCTCGCTGAGCATGTAGGCCGACATGAGCGTCGTCAACGGCACATCGGCATACAGCATCGATTGGGAAGGCGCCTGGCCCTCTTCGGCGTTGCGATCGGGCCGCTCGTACTCGAGGAACATCCACAAGGTGTCGGTGTTCCCCGTCATTTCGATCTGCCCGATCATGAAGGCGCGTATGGGCCGCGCCGTTCGCGTGAACGTCTCGGTCAACGTCAACGGCTCGTCGTCGGCTTCCGGGCTCGTGTACGGCTTGATTCCTTCGTCGTAGCACTTCTGCCAGACCGGCGCCATCACCATGAACGTGAGGAACAGGCACAGCGTCAAGAGCACCTGGTTCGGCGGAAGCTGCTGCGTCCCCAGCGCCTGCCGCAAGAGACTCATCACGACGATGAAGCGGATGAAACAAGTCGTCATGATCAAGATCGACGGCGCCAGGCTCAAGACAGTGAGGACCACCATCAAGTTGATCGTCGAGCTCAACCCCCCGGGAGAAACAAGCTGCTCCGGACGAAATCCGCCGGGAAAGGCCGAGGGTTCGTCGGCGGCCGGATCGACGTCGTCGACCGGCGGCTGCTCGCGCAATAGGCGCGGACTGCGCGGCCCACGCTCAGATGGGGCATCGCCTCGAGTGCCGGCGATTCCCGCATTCGGCGCAACGCGGCCGGAAGTCTTCGCGTTTCCGGCGCTCTGCGCCGCCAGCCCACGAGCGCAGAAGGCGAGGCAACTGGCCACGAGAGCCAGCCACATCCAGCGCCATGTTTTTTGCCTCCAGCCGAAAAATGATGGAAGTCGCCGTTTCATCCGACCTCCTTTGGCTGAAAGGATCCTATCGCGGCCGATGGATCGGCGCGACCCGGCTGCAATCGCTCTTGCAGACGCAGGACGGCCGGATCGGAATCAGAACTCAAATCCGTTTCGAGCTCGGCCTCCGGCTCGGGGGCCGCCGGACTTTGAAACTTCTTGAACAACTGATTGAAGCTCTGCGCGACCGATGCCGGCTCGCTCGGCTTGCACAGCCCGGCCAGATAATCGACTTCGAGTGGATCGGCAATTTCAGACAGCGTTCGCAAGCCTTCCTGGGACGAGCCCAGAACCAATAACCGCGATCCGAAGCGAATCAGGTGAATCGCGTGCCGGTAATCGAGCGATTTGCGACCCAGCACCTGCATGACTTCCGCCGGAAGCGTTTTTTGGGCGGCCGGCGCGCTTTTACGAACGAGCCGGGCGATGACGAAAAACAGCGCCAGCACCGCGACGAGGCCTCCCAGAGTCGTCCACCAGCCGCCCCCTGAATTTCGCGGCCGCGGCATCGCCGGACTTTTTTTCGCCTCGATGCTCGGCTTGCTGTGAGAGCTTGGCGGTGGGACATAACCCTCGTCGTAGGCGCCCGAGTCGCCGGCATGGGCGGCCGCGGCGATGACGAGGCCCACGAGTGCTGCCATCGGCAATTGGCCGCGAAACATGGGCATCCTTTCCTATTCAAAGGCGGGAGCGAGGATCTCGGCGATTCGCACGCAGAAATTGTCGTTGAGCACCAGGACTTCGCCGCGCGCGACCAGGCGCCCATTCACCAGAACATCCACCGGGTCGCCGGCCAGCTTGTCGAGCGCGACGACCGAACCCTCGCGAAGTTTGAGCACTTCTTCAATCAACAGCTCCGTCCGCCCCAGCTCGATGCGCAGGTTGAGCTCGACGTCCTTGAGGTTATTGATCTCGCCGGGGGCCGCGCCTTCGGGTCGGCCGTCGAAAGGCTGGAATTCGAAAGGCCGGGCCGCGGCTGCCCGGTCGGGAATCGAGCCAGCCGAGCTGAAATCGGGCGCGATAGCAGCGGCCAGATCGGCCGTGGCGCGCTCGAGCAGCGCCTCGGGACCGCCGGATGGCGCGGCGCGGGATCGCTGCTGCAGCAGTGCGTCGATGTCGCTGGCAGAAAGCGGTTCTCCGGGGGGCGCCTGGGAAGGCGCCGAGGTTTGTGGTTCGGCGAATGGACCGCCCTGTGGAACGCCGGGCGCCGTGTGCGGCGCGGTCGTTTGCCCGCCGCCGCCCGCGGAACTGAGCAGAGCCTCGATCTCAGCCGGATCGAGCAGGTCGTCCTTCTCGCTTGCCACGCGGTTCCCCGTTATTGTTCCATGGTCCGGATATCGGTGATCACGATTTCGATCACGTAGCTGCGTGTGAGCTGGCGGTTGATCTCTTCGCGAATGAGCCGCTTGATCGTCCCCAGGTTCGGATCGTTCAATTCTTCCAAGTTTGAGCTGCGAACAATCTTGTTGACGGCCTGACGGATGCGGGCCTGACGCACTTTGAACTGTTGCTCGAGGTTCGAAGCCTGTTTGGCCGAGGCGATCGCCGACATCTTGAAATCGACATGGATGATCGAGCCCGGCACAGCCGTCCCGTTGGAAAAACTGAAGTCTCCCACGGGCACTTCGGCGACGTCTCCGTCAATGGCGCCGACTTCGGGCTCGGGGGCGGGCTCTGCGGCAGCGTGATCTTTTTCTTCGAGTTTATGCGTCTTTTCGGCGCCGGGCAGCAAGAGATACGTCACGATCGCCTGGACGACGACCACCATCAGCACCAGCGCGCCGATCAGCAGCCTTTTTTTGGAACTTCGCTTGGGGGCAGGAGCTGCCGCCTGCTCTGCCCCTTCCTGGGACTTTAATTCTTCGGCCACATCCGAAGCCATGCCGTCATCCTCTCTGGTGAACTGCGCAAAAGGCGTACCGCCATCCTCACGTCCCGAACTGCGCGGGGTCTTTTGCGGGTGCTATATACGAATCCGGGCGGAATACGTCAATCCGATAATTCCGCCGGACGGGCTGCGGGAGTGCGAGCAGCACAAGCGAGCATGCTTTGCCGCCGAGGTCGAGATCACCCGCCCGGCAGAACGCGGATGCGGCGCGCGTAATCGATGGCCCGGCGCACGACTTCGTCGATCCCTTCGCGAACAATCAGCCGGTCGTTGGTCGTCAGCGTGATGTAGGTGTCGGGTCGGTTCTCGATGAAGCGGATCAGATCGGCGTTGAGAATGAACTCTTCGCCATTGAGGCGCGTGAGCTTGATCATGCCGTTACCGTCCGAGAGTCAAGAGCACGTTCACCAATTGGTCGACCGAGCTGATGACTCGCGCGTTCCCCTGGTAGTTCGTCGAGGCCACGATCAGGTCCACCAGGTTCTTGCCGATGTCGGTGTTCGATTGTTCGAGGGCGCCCGCACGCAGGGTGCCGGCGCCGAATGCGCCGGGCACAGTGAGCTGGGGCAAACCCGACGCGATTCCCTGCTGAAAATTATTGTTGCCGGCCTGCACCAGGCCCTGCGGATTCGGGAAGCGCGCCATCACTACCTGCCCCAGCGTGCGAATGATGCCGTTGTCGAACGATCCGTTGATGATTCCGTGCTCGTCGATGACGTAACTGGTCAATGTTCCCGGGCTCGTGCCGTCCTGCTTCACCAGGTTGAGCGTGCTGCCCGTCGAGGAAATGCCGGAAATCTGGCTGACATCGATGGTGACGAGCATGGGATTGACGGCCGACGTCGAGCTGCGGTTGATCGCAAACTGCGCCGTGGGGACGCTCGACACATGACCCTGGTTGTCGAAATCGATGGTGCCGTTGCCGATGGCGATCGCCGCGCCGCTCTGATCGGCCGATTCGAGCGTGTACCGGTACGTCGTCTTGTTGGCCGTCTGCGATTCCATGTACGCCGTCATGCGGACGTTGAGCGGCGTTCCCAACGAGTCATAGACCGTAAAGGTGGTCGTCGCGCTTCCTCCGTTGGCCCGCTGGGCCCCTGGAGTAAAGGTGATGGGCACGGTGCTGCCGTTGACCGTTATCGACCCGATGGGCACGTCGAAATCGTTGGCCGATCCGCGGTTGCCTTTGATGAGCATGTCTCCGCTGGCGTTGATCGAAACGCCGACGGGAATGCCGTCGGCATCCACGGGAATCGTCCCGCCGCTTTGGAGCCCGAGCGTATTTCCCATGAACGCCTCGAGGTCCGACACTTTGGTCGTCGCGGTCACGGTGAGCGACTTGGTGTTCATGGTGATGCCTCCCTTCGT
>DATGKC010000452.1:0-12119 GCA_035294845.1 Planctomycetaceae bacterium
ATAAAGGTGGTCTTGCCCGCGCCGTTGGGCCCCAACAGGCCGAAGATCGAACCTCGCTCGACCGCGAACGACACGCCGCGCAGCGCCTCGACCCGGCGACGGCCAAACAGCCCGTCAAAATAGGTCTTCTTCAGCGATTGGACGGCGATGGCGGGGGTGGCGTCGGTTGAAGAAGGCATTCGTGCCTTTTACTGCGGATTGGGAATCGGCTTTTGCGGCGGCAAGAGCGCCCCTTCTTTTGCGACTTGCCGCTTCCAGACCAGAAGCGTCGATTTCAACTGCACCGGCGAGTAGTCGGGGCGGTAGTCATGAGTCTTTCCGGTCAGGCGCTCAACATGGTAGAACGCCAGCTCGCGGATGGCAATCTCGGGATCGCCCATCCAATCGACGAGCTGCAGAGAAGTGGTTTTGTCGCGGGCGTCTTCGGCGTTGAAGCCCAATAAGAGCCGATAGAGCGCCTCGGCCTCTTCGGGCGGATACCGTTTGGTCAATTCGGGCTTGAGCAAGTCTTTGTTTTCCGGATTGCGGGCGAGCCACAACCGCAGTCCCGAGATGGCCGCCTTCCGCGACTCGCGATAGGGACGATGCAAGGCTTCGACCAAAGGACCGAAATCTTCGACAAGCCCCAGGCATTCCGTCGCCAATCGTGCAATTTCCGGATTCGGCGGATCGGCCACGACTTCGGGAATCGAAAGTTCGATCGAGTCTTTGAGCGTGAACTTCTTCTCGAAGATCCGCGCATAATTTTGTGCCGTGGGGGTGAGAGTTTGCCCACCCAGCCACGACGGAACCGAATCGAGCTTCGTGGTCTGGCGCGGCCCCTCGGCATCGGTTCCCGCAAGCAGCGGCAACTGCAGGAATCGCGTTCCCTTGATTTCAATCTCATGTCCCGCGGGGTCGGTCACCACAGCCGTTCCCCCCACGACATAAATGGCGCCCAGATAGGAGTTCTTATCAACTGCGTCCTCGATTTTGGGGGGCTCCATCAAATTGACCTGCACGCCGCAGGTGGCGCCTGGCTGAATGGCCAACCGCCACAATTCGCCCGCGATCGCCACGCCCAACCGCAGCGAATCGGCCGCTTCGCCTCCGGATCCCCTTTCGCCTCCTGAGCCCAGCGGGCGAACGACGAACTGGCCGCGGCGCACCTCCAGGCCGAATGAGCCTGCGTCGGTCGGCCCGAGCACCTGCACCAGCGTCCGCGGCATGATCGTCACCATTCCCTTTCCCCCCTCGATTTCCAATTCGCATTGGAAAGGATCGGGCACGGCCAGGGTGTCGCCGGCATGAACCAGCGCGCGGCGAGGAAGCATGAACCACCGCTCGTCGCGCGGCACATAGTGCAGCGTCACCCCCACGCTCGAGACATAGTTCGAAGGCACCGGCGCCAGAGGCGCGGGTGGATTGGAGTCGCCCGCCGGCGTGGGAGACGAATCGCCATTGTCGACAGGCTGAGGAACGGGTTCCGAATCGTCTTTGGCGCCCTCCAGCACTTTGCGTTTGCGTGGAGCAGGCGCATCGTCATCAGCTTCATCGTCGGGCGCCAGGTCGATCGAGGCGACGCGCTTCGCGTCCTGGCCAGCGCCGCTCTCCTTCTGATCGCCGACCCCAGTCGCCTCGTCAGCCGCCGCGCCGCCGGCCTCGGCGGAACCTCCGTCCGGCTCCGGCTGATCGGGAATGGCTGCGGCCTGGGCTGCCTGATCGGCATTGGCTTTGACGCCGGCCGGTCCATTCATGGCGACGTTCTGCGTCTGCCCCGCACCGCTCTTGAACGGAGAAATCTTGATCATCAAGACGCCCCAGACGATCACGACAATCGCCACCAAAGAGTACAGAAGCATGCGCTTGACGTTGGCGCGGGGACGCAAATAGTCGGGGATCGCTCTGGGGTGCGATTCGCCGACCGACACGGCCTGCCGATGATGGGCGTGGGCATCCGGGGCTTGAGCCAGCACGTCGTCGATGGCGTGGCTCGCAAGTCCATTCGATCCCTGCCCGTCGGAGGCGCCGACTGTCATCTTGGCCGCCGCGGGGCCCAGAGCATACATGCGTTCGCGCGTCTGGGGCGATACCTCGACCGGTTCGCCGAGGGCCAGCGTGAGAATCTGATGGCAGGCGGCCGCTTCGGCCAGATGGACGTCGGATTCGAGACAAATCTTCTCGACGTCGGCGACGCCATCGGGGGGGAGCGTATTGTCGAGATACTCGGCGATCGTATTGGGGTCGATTCCCACGCCCGGACCAGACAAGGTGGGGGCCGTCAATCGGCGGCGGCGCATGACTTCGCGAATGCGGCTGACCAGCGAGGCGGCAAAACTGCTCTCGTTGAGCTTGTCGCCGATTTCTCGCGCCTGCGAGGGCTCGAGGATGTCGTCCAAATACGCCAGCAATGTTCGTAACGTCAATCGCATCGCGTGCCTCCGATCACAATCGCTTCGGAAAAAAAACCGCCGTTAAGACCCTAAAGTAATAGTGGCGTTTGGCGGCCGATTCCGTGCAAGAAAGCGATGGCCGCGGCGCCATTTTTGTTCCGGATCAGCCGTATCTTTAAGGGACATAAAGATTTAATGTCCTTCGCGGATTAAATCCGGCGGGTGGCGGGGCCAGGGTGGCGCAAGCCAGGCGGAACTTGCGGTTTCGTCGAGAGCACCCAACATGGAAACGAGATGAATCCCATACCGGCAAACGATGGTCCCGGATGATGCGGTTAAACAACCATGCCGGACCTCGAGCGCGGCCGCCACATGGCCGGCACACGGAGATTGCAGGTGTCCGCAGCACGACGTTAATACGCTACTTGACGGCAGCGCCATCTGATAAATTCGTGCACGTGGGCTACAGACTTCGGGCCAGCGAAGGGACGGGGAGCATGGCGCGGCGGAACTGCTTTTTATTGTCGTTGATGGCAGCGGTGTTTCTCGCAATCCTGGCGCCGTGGCTGCCGCACATTCCCGGCCGACCGGCTGGCGTTTTGGTGAACGCGGGTCGGAAACCGGCACTCAAGCCGGGCGAGATCGACGTCGAAAAGAGCCGGGTCTACATTCGGGTCGGGAAGAAGCGGCTTGGGCATGAGCACGCCGTCGAGGGAAAGATCAAGTCGGGATCAATCGACTTGAACGCCGCGAAGGAAGTTGGCGACATCGAATTCGACATGACCAGCTTCCTGGCAGACACTGACGAGGCGCGCAAATATGTCGAGCTCAAAGGAACAACGACGCAATCGACGCGCGAGCAAGTGACCGAAACCATGCTCGGGGAGCGCGTGCTCGATGTTGAGCAATTTCCGACCGCCACATTCAAAATCAAATCGCGGGGGGTTATCGACGCGCCTGGCGATGAAAGGCGCTTAAAGCTTTCGGGAGAATTCACGCTCCATGGAAAAACACATCCCTTGACGATCACCGTCGAACAGACGAAGGAAGACGAACGGTGGCGATTGAAAGGCGAATTTGACATTTTGCAGTCCGATTTCGGCATTACGCCCTACAAAGCGGCCTTGGGGACCGTCGCAGTCGCCGACAAATTGAAAATCTGGGGCGATATCTGGATCGCCGGCGACAAAGCCGGCCAAGAGTGAGCAGAGCGCGTTCGAGCCGACTGTCGTCAGTCGAAGTTCATCGTTTTCACAATCGCTGAAAGCATTTGCCCTCATGATCTCTTGCCCCACTGTTTCCAAACAGGAAATCCGCAGCCATTATGACCTGGCGACGGTTTTTTACCGGTTGTTGTGGGGGCGGCACATTCACCACGGCCTTTGGGATGCCGATGAATCGGCCGCGCTCGCCGCGCAGCAGCTCAGCGACACGCTGGCCCGCGAGGCGCGCGTCGCGCGCGGGGAGTGCGTGCTGGACGTCGGCTGCGGGATGGGGGGCTCGTCGATATTTCTCGCGCGCGAATTCGAGTGCCGCGTTACGGGAATTACGCTCAGCCCGCTGCAAAGGCTGTGGGCGAAAACGTCGTCGATTTGGCATGGGGCGGCCGGACGCACAAAGTTTCTTTGTGCTGATGCCGAGCAGGCCGATCTCGAACTCGCGGCTTTCGACGTCGTTTGGAGCGTCGAGTGCACCGAGCATTTTTTCGACAAGCCGGCGTTTTTTCGGAAGGCGGCAACCTGGCTGCGACCGGGGGGGCGGCTGGCGATCTGCGCGTGGCTGGCCGGAGATCAGCCGCTGGATCCAGACAAAGCCCGGCAAGTGTACGACGTATGCGAGGGATTTCTATGCCCGTCACTGGGAACGCGCGATGATTACGCCCGCTGGATCGCCGACGCGGGATTGACGCTCGAACGCGAATTCGACTGGACGCCGCGCGTCACGCGCACATGGGAGCTCTGCGACCAGCGCGTGCGGCGCTCGGGAGTCCGCTGGCTGGCGCGGCTGGTCGACCGCAACACGGCCCTGTTCCTCGATCGCTTCCGGACGATCCTAAAGGCATACCAGTCGGGCGCGATGAAGTACGGATGTTTTGTCGCCAAACTTCCGCGATGAGCGAGCCGCGTTCAATTGTGCTTGAGCAAACCGCCCTTCAGGGTGAGCATGGCGTCGGCAATAACGTCGGCGGTGAGGCCTTTGGCCTTGAAACCCAGGCTTCCCTGGATGTCGATCAGCGTCCCCTTGATCGTGATGCCGTCGGGCGCGATCTTGATGCTGTTGTCCCCCACTTTTAAGACGATCGATTGCATTGCCTCGAGCGAACTCGCGCCCGCTTTGATTTGCACGGTGTGGTTGCCCTGCGTCACGGTCAAGGCGTCGTCGCCTGTTTTCAGCGTGACGGTGCGGGCCTTATAGATGTTGACGGTCTGGCTGCCGTCGGCCGAATTGGCGTCGCCGATGTCGAGCTGTTGGTTGTTGCCGATGGTGACTTTCTGGTCTTTGTAGATCGCGATCGTCTGGCTGCCGTCCGCCGAATTGGAATCGCCGACGTTCAGCTTTTGATTGTTGCCGATCGTGATCGTCTGGTCCTTGAAAACCTTCGTCGTCTGGCTGCCGTCGTCGGACTTGTCGTTCCCGATCGTGATCGTCTGATTGTTGTGGATGATGATCGTCTGGTCGCCTTTGTCCTTGGCGTCGAGGCCGACTTTCAGGATGTCGTCGTTTTCGACGATGCGCGTGAAGTCGCGTTCGGCATGAAAGTAGACTTCTTCCTTGCCCTTGTCGTCTTTGAACCGCAGTTCATTGAAGTTGTTTCCCGCCGTGCCGCCCGTCGTTGAAAACGTCTTGATTCCCGAATAGTTCAGCTCGTCTCCCGGGCTGCCGTCATCTTTGGCGAGCTGATAGGGGGGCAGATTATCGGCGTTGTAGACGCTGCCGATGATGATCGGCCGGTCGGGGTTGCCTTCGAGAAAATCGACGATGACTTCGTCCCCCACGCGAGGGGTGAACATCACGCCCCAGTTTTTCCCTCCCCAGGCCTGGGCCACGCGGACGAAACACGAACTTTTGTCGTCGTTCTTTCCCAGCCGGTCCCAGAAAAACTGCACCTTGACGCGGCCGTATTTATCTGTGGTGATCTCATCGCCCGATGCGCCGACCACGACAGCCGTTTGCGGGCCGCTGACCGCCGGCAGACGCGTGGTCCGCGGCGGCCGGAAGACGACCGTGGCCGGAATGGCGCTGAACGTATTCGAGTATTCTTCAGTCTGGTCGGGCCCTGCCAATCCCATCGAATTGTGCGCGGCGTGCTCGACCGAAACGATCGCCAGATCGACTCCGTTCTCGGCGTCGACCGGGTAGTCCGCAAGCTTGAACTTGATGCCGGCGCTGAAACCGGGATAAGTGCTTGCGCCGCTGACCATCTCGTAGGCGACCTCGCGTTCTTGCATGCGGCGGTCGGCGAGCATCTTGCCGTCGTCACCTTTCGCAAAGAACCCCGGAAAATCATACAGCTCGTACTTGCTCAAGCCGCTTAAGCTCACGACCGTGGGCGTGCTATTGACGAGCGACGTGTCGGGGGTCTCGAAATTGTAGTCCGTGTGCGAGTACTTGCCCGGAATCAGCGAGTACCGTCGCCCCCACGAGTTGACGAATCCCATGCTCGATCCGCCGTACAATTCCGAGAACTCGACTTTGGCATCGGGACAAGCCGTATAAGCGCTGATGTCATCGGCCAGAACCAGTGTGTGCTTATCGTCGGTGTGTTGGAAGAAATAGAATATCCCGGCCTGTTCCATGAGCCGCGACACAAAGTCGAAATGCGTCTCGCGATATTGCACGCAGAAATCGAGCGTGGGATATGTGCCTTGCAGGCTGTTCTTGACGTCGGTGAATCCGGCATCGCTGAACACCTGCTGGACGATGTCGGGGACGGTCATCGCCTGATAGATGCGGCAGCCCGATTGCAGGGTCAAGAACCAGAGCCACGAGACCATCTCGAACTGATAGGCGCGGGTCGAATCGGCGCCCACCAGCCCCCCGGCGGAATAGCGGCCGACGTAGCCGTTGAAGTAGCGCACCTTGCCGGTGTTCTCGCCGCTGCCCGGGTCGAACTGCTGCCACTGGACGCTCACCGTGATTTTTTGCCCCACGATGTCGGCCGGCGCAATAGCGAGATTGGTCGAAACGCCTTGGAGGTGAAAGACGAACGGTTTCGAAAGTTCTTCCGAGCCGGAAAATGACGTCAAAAGAATCGTGTCGTCCGCGAGCGTTGTGGTGATCGCCAGCAGCCGGTTTTTCTGATCGAATGTCGGCATATCGGGGGCGATTATTTCCAGAAGTGTTCGGTGAAGTACTGCTTGTCGTCGCTGGGAAACTTGCTCGCCGTTCCCTTGAATTTGTCGCAAGAACCGACTTCCGACGGCCAGGCCGAGGCCACTTCGTTGTCGAGTTTGGCGTAAGTGACAGTCGCCGTCATCAGCGACTTGTCGTTCTTCTGCGGTGAAAAACCCCAACCGACGGCGGCATAGCGAACGGTCACCTCTTCGATCAAGCCGCCGTCCGGCGCCGACTGGCAGGCGTAATTGCTGATGAAGGCGTTCTGGAATCGCATGATCCATTGCGGGGCCATGGTGATCGCGGTTTGCGAAAGCAGGTCTTTGTCGTTGACGGGCACGCCGGCCAGAATCTGCACGACCTCCATCACGGTTTCTTTCAAGAAGCAATCGAGCAGCTTGATCGAACATTCATCGACGGTGCGGCGCACGATGACGGGGTTATGCTCGACGGTCCCCGTGCGAAACGAAGCCTTGGAAAAGCTGGGCCGCAAGGGCGCCACCGGAACCGTCATGGTGTGCGAGAGCGAATCGATCTTGATCAGTTTCGACGGGTCGAGCTTGGCCTTGACCTTGGTTTTGTCGTCGGCCGTATCCAGCGGATACGTTCCCGACAAACTGGGAGACTGCATGAAGAGAAACGGCATCGGGTGATCCTCGGAGCTCTACGTGGGAGCCATCGCGCCGGCCGACGCCGCGGCGGCCCCCACCAAAAACAGCGCGGTTGTTATGCCGAGCGTGAATAGGCAAAACGGTTCGGTGAGGCCGTAGCCTCCCGTGTTGTTGACGCAATCCCAATAGCGGGTCGAGACCGACTGCGGGATCGGCGCATCGGCCCACGGGTTATAGGCCCCCCAGCAGATCTTTTGATAGGCCAGCGTCACTTTCTCGGTATCGTCGGCCATTTCCCATTTGCGAATCATGACCCGCTGCAACCCCAGCACCAGGTGCGGGAACACCACCGATCCCAGATTGAACCCGACCTTCCGCTGAAAGTAAAACAAGGCGAATCGAAACGGCTCCTGGGTGCTGCAACCGAACGCCAGTTGCGGCGTCGCTCCATCCAGCAGCTTATTGAATGTGATCGTTCCCTGGGTGGGAAGGTGCGTGCTGAGTCCTCCCACGTTCGACGGCACGCCGAAGGCCGATGGAGGGGGCGGCGGGATCGGTTTCGGGGCCAGGCGATCAAGGGCTTGGAGATACTTGAGAACGCTTCGGCCGGCAGAATCGGTATCGGTCACGCCGGGCGTGAAGTCGTGAATGCCCAGCCCACTCGCATCGGCATAGCTGTACTCTTCTTTGATCGTCCCGATCGACTGGGCGACCGAACCGACGCGGATGAAGTTCAAATACGGCACGTCGAGCGAATCGCCGCGGATCATATCGAGCAGCAACGCTTTGAGCGCCACGCCGATGGCCGCCGCCGATTTGGGAAGCGCGTCGGTCCCGCGCACGAGCAATAGGTACACCTGGCTATTCATCGATTGATCCTCAAACGGTTCACACGGCATCCTGCAGATTGAGGGCCGCTCCGACTCCGGCATAGCCCCATTTGATCTTTCCAAAATCGAAGCGGATGCGTTCCAGCGGCCCGACCCAGGGCGCTTTGCTCCACGAGGCGGGCGCGGCCAGGCCTCTCTTGCCGCTGAACGGCAGGAGAGCCGATTCGGCCAGAGTCTCGACGCCGGTGATCATGGCTTCAGAAAACTCAATCTGCCACAACGACGCATCCGCCTCGGTTTTGAGCTTGGCTTCGGGCGAAACGCTGATCGTCACTTTGAGCGTCTTGCCGCTCACGAACGCGAGCTTATAAAGCCAGGCCGAATTGTCGTCGACTTCTCGGACCACCGAGAGGGGGTCGAGAAGGCACGCGGGCGCTACAGGAGCCGGAGGCGGCGGCTGGACCTCAAACGGCCTGGTCGAGACGAGCTGACCGGTCCATCGCTGCACCAGATTGACCAGCGGCTGGATCTCGCTCGTGATGAGGCTCTTGAATTGCTGCGTCTGTTGTGCTCGAACGGCGTTGGGATCGTCAGCCGGCTGGGCCCAGCGCGCCTGGAAGTCGAACGCCAGGATGTCCATACCGGGGGCGGCCGAAAATCCACCCGTGGCGGACGTCGAATCGGGCTTGTCCAGCGAGGCGATCCATGCCGGGTCGTTCGCCGAGGCTACGATCTTCATGTACGCGCGAAACGGCATCGGGCGCTCCTGCCCCCCAACAGACGGTTAAAAATTCCTACGTAGAGGGTGTGATGACAGCCTGGTCATTGACCGCAGTGCTTCCTGATTTCCAGTCGACCTTGCCCGAGCTGCATGTGAAATCGATCTCTTCGAAAACTCCGAATCGCTCCGGCTGCGACTCGAGCGAGATGCGAAATCGCGTCACGTGCGCTTCGTGCAACACGATCTTGATGTACTCTTTGTCGTATTTGGGAACCGGTGGCGTCGGCGCGGGGCTCGCCAATTGCATGGCCCGCACAAACAGACTCACGCTGACGACCTTATTGTCTTTCACACGCTTCAAGAGGTTGATCGAATCTTTGTCGACGGTCCGCAATACGGTGAGCAACACCGACTTCGGCGGAGGGTCGGTCGCCGCGCCTCGGTAATCGAGGGCCCGCATGATCGTCTGCCGAAACGCCAGGACTTCCACCTTGTCGAGGTTGTCTTTGTCGAGGCTCGATGCGAACGTGTTCGGCGCCTCGGCGTCGGTAATCTGCATGAAGGCGTCGAGTCTCATTCTTCCGCGCTCCGGGCGTCAATCGCGAAAGGCATGGGGGCAAAGTCGTTCGGCGGCGTCATGGTTCGTTGTCACTGTGGGCTTTGCCGGCCGTGCTCGTCCCGGAAAAAATGTTCGCCGGAACGTTCATCACCAGACTGAACGATTCGCTGATGGCCGCCGGATTCGGCATCTTCTGCGTGAGAAACGGCAAATAGGCCCCCCGGCCGATGACTTTCATCTGCCCGTATTTAAGCGTCAGCGTCTCGACCGGCAAGGCGCTGCGAGAGGCGAGCGCCACGCTGTACGATGAGACGTGGACGTACGTCATGTGAAAAATGAGATAGGGGTTCGGCTGCCTGGGATATTCGGCGAAGACGAGCACGTTCGCTTCTGAAAAATACTCGGCCCGCGCCACGAAGCGAAACAGCTTGGGGGTGCGGTTGTCGGCGAACCTCGTCAGCGAGAAGTCGTTGTGCGTGACCGATTCGACGCTGCGCGGGCGGCCTGCCGGTTCCGATCCCTTTTGAGCGACCGAATACGTAAAGCTATTGACCGGAATGGCTCCCGGGCAGCGCTGGTCGAATGAGAATCCGGCTGCGTCGCTGTCTCGAAACAGGTCGGACGAGAGATATAAAAATACGCTGGTGATCGGGCCTGGAGGGCCCATTGCGATCGACGGCATAGTTTCACCACCAGATGACACACGAGTGAAATTGGAGCATGGATTAAACTAACAAGATTATGGCGAGCTCATGGCGGCGAATTGATCCACAGCCGGTCGGCTGTCTTGTCGAGGCTGTTGGTCGGGTCGACCCAGCGGATGGCGCGATAAGCCAATTGCAAGGTCTCCATCGGTGGATTCGTTGCCGTGCCCGTCACGGTGCTGGTGTGCTGGAACAGCGCCACGACCACCCCGAACATCAAATAATTGAGCACCCTTCTGCGTCCGGTCGAAGTTTCGTCGTCGATCACATACAAGATGGCAAATCGCAGCGGCACACCCCGGTTGCACAAGTCAGCCAGAACCACCGAGGATTTGTCGAGGCTCTTTTGCAGAAAAAACGTGTTGTGCGAGGCGACTCCCGCAGCCGGAAAATTGGCGACTTGTTGACCCAGTTGGTGGTCGTAAGCCAGCACCTGGATCAGCCCTGCAAAATCAGTGTCTTGGCTGTCGCCTGGGATGATCGGATAAGTGCTCGCGTTTTCGAGCGCAGCCAGCGTATTGCCTTCGATCGTCTTGAAATCATCGCTGCTGGTGTCGGCTTCAGCAGTCAATCGAAGAAAGAGGTTATAGCCCATTGCAGACGCCTTCTGCTCTGCGAGAAACCTTGACCATCACCAGTAATTCGAACGACGAGCTGCAAACCGGTCATGTTGACGTCAAGGCGATAAAATCGCCCAAACGGAAAAAATCGGCCGACAATCTGTGACTGGGGGCACGCCCCCCAAATCACAGCGTCCTGGTCTTGCAAATTGTTCGGCCGCAGCTCCGACGCCGGTTAGACCGATTGATTCGCATTTCGGTCCCACCCGCCGACGATGACTCCGCCCGGTTTGCCGGTTTTGGCATCGGTGGGAGTGTAGGTTTCGGTGATCTTGCCGAAGGCGAAGGTGACGATCTCTGTGGGCACATCGTCGGCGGTGGCGCCTGCATTGGCGCCCGCGGTTTGCACCGAGGCCACAACGGAGTTGTTGAGCAGGAAATTGAGGTAGGGCGTGCTGTTTCCCGTGGCCCGGCAAATATCGAGCGAGATTTTCCCGATCGGTTCTCCGGTGCAGCACTTCTTGTACAACAGAGGAGACGACTTATCGACCTGCTTGGTGACCGAAAACGTGTTGAAGTTGGCCTTTCCCGAGGCGGGTGCGCCGCTGGAGCTGAACGAGCCGGTGAACGTCTGGGCGACGCCGTTCACAAAGCTCTGAATTTCGATCCAGCCCACGTGGGCCGAATCGGTGCTCTCGCCGGGAACGCCGTCGATCTGCAGGTAAGCGTCAAAAGCCATAGTTTCTCTCCGATGGGAACGAGGTTGGCAAACGGCAGGACGCCGCGAGGCAACATGCTCTCACGAGGAATGCGACCTGTCAATCTTCTACGCTGATAATCATGGATTTTTCATCGGTCGCCGCTCTCTCGCGCGTCAATTGATGTCGTACTGAAATTGCCCGGCCGGATCGATCGAGATCTTGGCCGATGCGATGGAAAGTCCCTGCGCCATCCGCGACAGGAACCCCGCCGAAAGCTCGGGGAGCATCGTGCCGGTCAGAATGTTATCGATGTTCCGGGCGCCGCTCTCGACTTCGTGACAGCGGGCCAGAACGTTCGAGACGACTTCCGGCGTATACGTCAGAATCGCCGCATAATTCTCTTTGACCCGCCGCACGATATGGCTGAGCTTGAGCTCGGTAATGTTCCGCAAAACCCCGTCGCCCAGGGGAAAGTAGGGAATGAGCGTGATGCGGCCCAAAAAGGCGGGCTTGAAGTTTTTGAGCAGCTCCTGGTGCAGCGATTTGGTGAGAGTCTCAAGGTCGGGCATCGTTTCCGGATCCGAACAAAGCTTGACGATTAGATCGGTCCCGGCGTTGGAAGTCAAAATGATGACGGTGTTTTTGAAGTCGATGTCGCGTCCCTCGCCGTCGCGGAGAATGCCCTTGTCGAACACCTGGTAGAAAATCTCTTGCACGCCGGTGTGT
>DATGKC010000453.1:0-7737 GCA_035294845.1 Planctomycetaceae bacterium
AGCTTTTCGAGCAGCGACGACGATTCGTAATACTGAGGCTTGACTTTCCAACGGCCGGCCAGGTGCGAGCCGACGATGAATCCGTCTTCGGCGGTCCGGATGGCCGGCTCGATCAAATCGCTCCATTTCCAGGTGCACCAGCGCTCGTGAATCGCCTTGAGGCCCTTCATCATTCCCGGCGTGCAGATTGACTGATAGCCGTCATCGTTGACTCTGCCCTTCAAGAAAAACCCCCAGCCGCCGGGATTGGGGCCGAGCACCGCGTTTTCCCACATATTCGGCGTCGCGCGCGAACCGGCCAGCGCCGGCGCGTCGAGAATCGGTGCCGGCGCCTGGGCCCTGGCGGGATGATGGGTCAGCAACAGATAGCCGCCGACGCCGCACGAATGCGGATCGAGAATAAACTGCATGAAAGCGCACGCCAGGGCCGCGTCATAGGCATTGCCGCCGCGCTGCAAAACTTTGGCCCCCTCTTCCACAGCCAGAGGCTGCGGCGCAACAATCATGGCGGGCATATCCGGATCCTGTGTCGGTCTGTTAGAGCGAAAAATGCCTCGATGCACTACTGCAACGTATGCCATCGTGCCGGCTGCCAGTAGATGCACTTCGCAGGGCCGATGATCAGTCCGGACGGGACGGTCCCTTGCTGGTACCGGCCTTCCAGGCTTGGGTCAAGGGAATCCCAGGCACGCGAATCGTTGGACCGCCGACTATGGTCGCCAAGCACGTAGTGTTCTTGCGGCCTCAGCGTCATGGGCCGGTCTTTGCACCCGGCACACCAACTGTCGCCTTGGGCGCTGAGGGTCGAATAATACACGTCGCGCTCGACGACAATCCGCGATAGCTCAAGCTCACAGTGGGCGGCGCGGATGCCGATACGACACGGGTCAACCGCCGCTACATCGAGAAGGCGACACGTTTCGGCATCCTGGGCTCCGAGCGAAATGTTGGCTTCCTCATGCTCGTCAACGGCCAGCATCATGAACCCGTCGCGCACGGCGAAGGCGATCGTTTTCGCTTCCGCCAGTGGCCGCGGCAGGCGCGCCTGTTTTGCGCCGCTTTCCGCTTGCAGGTTGATCTCGCCTGCGGCTGAAACTGTCGCCGAAGCGGCACTCCCGCGAAACGCCCAATGAAACCCGATCTCGCCCGCGCCCGAGAACCGTCGCAGCGTACAGACGACGCGCACGTCGCCCACCGAAATCGGGAGATCGAACGAATTCGGGTGATTGCCCGGCTCACGCTCTGCGTAGAATGATTCATCGCTTATAGGGCCGGAAAACACAAGCTCTTCCGAATCGAGCTCGCTACCCACAAATCGCCATCCTTGTTCGTCCCATCGCCAATTCGGCGAGCTCGCCGCTGATTGCCATTGCGGGTCGCCCGGCTTCAATCTGGTGGGGCGAAATCGAGTGTCATTGACGAGAACCCAGAGGTCATTCGCCACGCCCCACGCCTTCGCCTCCCGCCGTCCATTGATGAATATGTCGCCGCCGATGATCTCAACCGTCTCACCGGGGAGTCCGATCAGCCTGTGGAGATAATCAACCCGCCGATCACCCGGATAGCGATACACGAGCGGGTCCCAGCGGCGCGCACGCCCGAGTTTGTCAACGAATATATGATCGCCGACGACGATGGGCATCGTGTCGGCAAGAGCATTTTCAGTCTCGCAATTCGGACATACCGCGAGTTGAGAGCGAACCCTCGTGTTGGCAAACGGCACGCTTTGCCATCCCAAGGCATGCCGCATCTGGTATCGCTCGTGTGCAGAAACCGAAAATGCCAAACCGCAATTCTCACACGTGACATTGAAGTGCCGACCAAGAATCGCCGGCGCCATGGCACCGGTTGGGATCGCGAACGATTCGATGACGAACGATCGAAATGCGAACGCCACTGGCAAGGCCACGGCGCCGCTGATGACAAATGCAATCGCCCCCGCCGCCAACGATCGCCCCACGCGGGCCCGAAGGATCAATTTCAAACAGGCCGCAGCGACGACGAGCGATACGATGGCATAGAGCGCCCAGACCGCGCCCGGCCGGCCCACACGGTCGGCAAGTTCGCTCGCCGGAAGCCTCAGCATCACATTAATCGCGGCAATGAGCGACACGGCCGCCAGCGCCCGCAAGTAGCTGACGTTGGGAATCCGGCACCACCTGGCCGCCAGCCATAGCCAGCAGCCGCTGTTGCACAGCAGGCTGGCGATTCCGATGGCCGCCAGGAGGACCAACATCATCAGCGTGGACATCGTTTGCTTTTCGGCTCCAGGAGCGTGGCAGCTGCGAATGCCACGATGGTACCGCATTCCGACGTCGCGGGGCCAGTCGCAATTCGCCGGTTCGCCAGCGGCTACGTTGCCCTTTTTCGAATCCCGCCGTCCGGTCGTTTTGAATTTGCCGATTTTGTGGCGTGCGAAGCGTTGTGTTCGAACGATGATGCCCATTCGCAGCGCGGCTGCGGCGAGAATCGGCGGCCGGCTGTGTGTGAGCGTTTGACCTCGGTCCGCAAGCGACCTACGGTTGTCGAACGTCGTTTTTCTGCAACGCAACGCCGCTCGCCGAAAGTTGGCTCATGGCCCCTGTCACGATCAATGGCAAGCCTGTCGGTCCTCAACCGGGGAGCGAGGTCGTCAGCCGCAGCGCGATTCTCATTCTGAGCGGCGCTTTGATCGGTTCGACCATCAGCCGGCCGGACCTGAGCGGCCTCTCGTTCTATGGATTCTGTGCCGGCATCGTGGGCATGATTTCGTTTTGCGCGCTTGACCTCGCGTCTCGGCAACGCCGCAAGCAGGCCGTTCGCAAGCGTCTGGCGGCGGCTCGACTCACTCTGGCCGGCCGCATTCGGCGACATTTGGCCGCTCCGGCGGCAGAACCGGTCCATCGGCGCAGTCCGCTTCCCGCCAGCGAAACGTCGTACCTGCCGGTCACGCCGGGCTGGAGGTGAGTCGGCGTACTGGGGCACGGCAATCATTCTTGGCGATAGCCGAATTCGCTAGAATTCGAGAATCTGGCGACAATCTGGCGACCCACCCGACCTCTGGCGAGCTCGGCTACATCATGCCGGATTCTTGCTCGGCGGATGCTCGCGTATAATGGGTCGTCGGGTCGGAGCTCAACATATTTGCCAATGAGGAGCAGTCCAGGGATGAACGCATGCCAGCGTCGAGTCATTCTCACGGCCCTTGTGCTTGTCGCCAGCGGCTCAACCGGAGCCGCCCAAACCGCCAAAAAGAAGGGCGCTTCAAAACCGCCGGCGAATGCATCGAAAGGCGCCGTCCTGGTCATCGTCAACGAGCAGAAGATCACCGAATCTGATCTCAACCGGCTGTTGACGACGCGGCAAGTTGCCGAAGAAGCGCGCGACAAGTTCCGCCGCCGATTCATCGAGGACCTGATCGACTTACGATTGATCCAGCAGTTTCTCGCCTCGCGAAAGACCTCTGCCACGAAAGAAGAAATCGACGCCGAAATCAATCGCCTCAAAGCCCAGATCAAGCAGAGCGGCCGCGATCCCGATCAGGTCATGGCTGAAACCGGCTACACGGCCGAAGCGCTGCGCCAGGAATTTGCCGTGCCGATGGCCTGGAAGCGCCACGTCGATCGGGCGGTGCCGGCGTCGCGGCTCAAGAAATACTTCGACGAGCACCGCGAAGAATTTGACGGAACGAAAGTGCGGGCCTCGCGGATCCTGATCAAGCCGGCCTCGGGAGAAGAAGAAGCCTGGAAATCGGCCGAAGCGAAATTGAGCGCTCTGCGCCGGCGAATTGTCGAGCGTCAAATTGCCTTCGAAGACGCGGCCGGCGAGTTCTCGGCCGCTCCCAGCAAAGAACAAGGCGGCGACGTGGGCTGGTTTCAATTCACGGGGAAGATGCCCGAGCGATTTTCGCGGGAAGCCTTTCGACTGGCCGAGGGGGAAATCAGCGAGCCCTTCCGTACGCACTACGGCGTCGAGTTGTGCGAGGCGACCGGCCGCAAGCCCGGCGACCTCAGCCTCGAAGACGTGCGCGAAGACGTTTTGGCCCGCCTTTCGCAAGAAATGTGGAAAGAGACCGTGGCCAAGCTGCGCGAAACGGCCAAGATCGAGTGGAAAATCGAAAAGCCGTAGCCGCGCCGGCGGCAAAATCGAACTTGCGATCGTGCCCCTGCCGCGAATTCGCGTGCAGATGGCCTTATTTTCGCACGATGCCTCAACTTACGGGTCTGCGCGAAGTTGACACTTCGCAGGCATGACGTAGTGTTTCATCCGACATAATGCGGAGAATCAACTACGAATTTCTGGTGAAATGCGTCTCGGGCGTCCTGCTGCTCCTGCTGGCGGTGGGGATCATCGTCGAGACCGATCTCCTGCCGGCGAAGATCAGGCTGCCGTTGCGCATTGCCATTCACGAGGCGGGGCAGTGGCTTTCGCGGCTTCCCGTCGTCTCGCAGATTATGCGGGCTTTGCGCCTGTGAGGCGATCGGTCAATCGGTTTCCCGGCCCCAGCTTTGGGCCAGCGCAACGAGCACGTTGACCGCCTGCTGCATTTCCTCGAGGCTCGTCCATTCGAGCGGCGAGTGTGGGTTGTGTTCGCCCGTCGAGAGATTGGGCGTCGGCAGCCCCAATGCCGTCAATCGCGAGCCGTCGGTCCCCCCGCGGATGATCGTTTGCCGCGGTTCCAGGCCCGCCGCCTGTGTCGCTTCGAGGGCCTTGGCGAGCGCTCGCGGCTCGCGGCTCAAGCCCTCGCGCATATTTCGGTATTGGGCGACGATCCGGACTTCAATCGAGGCGCGCGGGTATTTGGGCCGCAGCGCGGCGGCGATTCGTTCGAGCAATGCGGCGAACTCGGCAAGTCTCGGCGTTTCGTAGTCGCGCAGCAGGATCCGCGCCGTCGCCTTGGCCACGCCCCCTTCCAAATGATAAGGATGCAAAAAACCTTCGCGGCCGGACGTGGTTTCGGGCGACGTGCTGTCGCTGGGAAGCCGCGTCAGGAACTCGGCGAGGATGCGCACGGCATTGACCATCTTGCCTTTGCCGATCGAGGGATGAATGTTGACGCCCGTCACGGTGACGATCGCCTGATCGGCCGAAAACGTCTCGCAATCGACCATTCCGGCACCGTCGCCGTCCAGCGTGTAAGCGCAGATTGCGCCGAGCTTCTCGATGTCGACGTGATCGACTCCTCGGCCGATCTCTTCATCGCAGGTGAAGCACAGGCGAATGTGGACGTGAGGAATCTCGGGATGCGCCCGCAGGTGAGCCGCGGCCGACATGATTACGGCGACCCCTGCCTTATCGTCGGCCCCCAAAAGCGTCGTGCCGTCGGTGGTGATGATCGTCGCGCCGATCAGCTCGTTGAGGGCGGGATTCTCATCGACGCGAATCACTTTCGATCGATCGCCGGGAAGGACGATGTCTCCGCCGGGGTAAGGGCTGTGGACGATGGGTTTGATTCCCGTGCCGCTCGTTTCGGGCGAAGTATCGACGTGGGCCACCCAGGCGATCGTGGGAACGTGCCCGGCGACAGTCGCCGGCAAGGTCGCCGTCAAAGTTCCGAACTCGTCGAGGCAGACATCTTCAAGCCCCAGCTCGCGGCATTCGCTTTCGAGCAGCCGGCACAAATCGAGCTGCTTTGCCGTGCTGGGGACACTTTCGCTGGATTCATTCGATTGAGTATCGATCTGAACATAGCGCAAAAAGCGATCAAGCAGCGTCGACATGTCACTCAACGGTCCCCTCCGTCGCCGCGTTTTTGCGGACAAACAGGTAATAGGCGACTCCCGCCCCGATCAGAGCGGCGACCCCGGCCGACTCGTTGAAGCTTTGGGTCAGCGAGCTCGCGGCGGCTGCGATATAGGTCGCCAGCAAAAGCGCCGGAGTCAGCGGGTAACCCCACGTGCGATACGGCCGCGGCGCGTCGGGGCGAGTCCGTCTCAGAACGTACACGGCGGCGACCGAAAGTCCGTAAAAAATGAGCCCGGCGAAGACGACTGTCTCGGTCAATCCGTCGAAGGCGTCCTTGGGTTTCTCTTTCCAGGCGTAAAAGACTACAAGCAGAATCGTCGTCCACACCGCCTGAATGATGATGGCGTTGCTCGGCGTCTGGTAAACCGAATGAACGGTGCGAATCCTCGCCGGTAGCAGCCCGTCTCGCGCCATGGCGAAAAAAATCCGCGGACCGGTCAGCATGTTCGAATTCACCGCGCCGAACGTCGAGCACATGACTCCCAGTGCCGCGATCTTGGCTCCCATGCTGCCGAAAAGAACCGCAAACAGGTCGGAGGCGACGGCGCCGGTCGGAGGCACTTTCGTTCCCGTTTGGGCGTCGGTGTACCCGGCAAGCTGGTCCATCGGCAGCGTCAGGTGATAGCTGATGTTGGCGCCCACGTAAACGGCGATCACGATCAGCATGCCGATGGCCAAGCCCCGCGGCACGTTGCGCTGCGGCTCTTTGATCTCTTCGGCGACCGGCGCTAGATTGATCCAGCCGTCGTAGGGCCACATGACGGCGATCATGGCGATACCCAGGCCCTTGAGCAAACTGGGCGTCGAGGCGCTGGGCCAGATGGGTTCGAGATTCGAGGCGTCGGTTTTGCCGAGAAAGGCGGGAAGACAGATAATGGCCGCCAGAAAGCCGATCTTGGCGATGACCGTCACGTTCTGCACCGTCGCCCCCCAGCGCGTGCCGATCACGTTGATGGTTGAAAGCCCGACGACGATCCCGATCGACAGCAGCTCCTGCGCGAGCGAGCTCATCGGCTGGATCTCATTCAGATAAATGACCGTCGCGCAAGAGAGCGCGCCGACCGAGCCGGTCCGCACGACCCAAAACTCGGTCCAGCCCCAGAGAAAGGCCGGCAGCTTGCCGTAGGCCTCTCGCAGGTAGACATACGGCCCCCCGGCGCGGGGCAGCATGGCGGCCAGCTCCGCCAGCGCGAGCGACCCGCACAAGGTCACGAGACCCACCCCGATCCACACGCAGAGGATCGGTCCGAACGAATGCAGCGCCCCGGCCACGTTCCCCACCTTGAGGAAGATTCCCGAGCCGATGATCGAGCCCACGACGACCGTCACGGCGTCGAACAAACCGAGCACGCGCGGCAAGGAGCCGGATTCTGCGAGTGCGAGCTGGTTTTTCTCGGCGGCGCCAGATGACATGGGGATTTACCCGATGCTTTTCGAAGGAAAAACGAAGCGTGACAAACCGCGCACGAGCACGCTATAGTAATGGATGAAACGTGGGGTGTCATGCGGGCGGACCGCTCCCGGTTGCTTTTGGAGACGCGAGCCATGCCAAGGGAAATGGTCGGCAGGCCGATGGAAATTTTGCTCGTCGAAGACAACTGGGACGATGCGCGCCTGGCCTACGAGTTCCTGAAAGACGGCAGCATTCAGCACCGGCTCACCTGGCTGTGGGATGGCGAAGAAGCGCTCGAATTTCTGCACCGCCGCGGCAAATACGGCCGCGTGCCGCATCCCGACCTGATACTGCTCGACCTGGGTCTGCCGCGAGTCGACGGCCGCGAAGTGCTCGCCGAAGTGAAATCCGATTTCGAGCTCCGCGACATTCCGGTGGTCGTGATGACGTCTTCGCAAGACCACGAAGACCTGCTCAAGAGCGAGCAACTGCAGGTTGACGGCTACGTGACGAAGCCGGTTGATCTCGATAAGTTCCTGGCGCTCATCAAACAACTGCAGCGGTTCTGGCATGCCGACCTGATTCTGCCGGCCTGCTGACTAATATTCATTCGCCGTCCC
>DATGKC010000454.1:0-4525 GCA_035294845.1 Planctomycetaceae bacterium
TTACGGCGATCGAGCTCTTCGAGCACCTGTATCAATCGAAGTTTGTCTCGACGGAGTCCGCTCCGAATGAGAATGGTGGCCTGCGTTCGCAAATCGGCCGACGCCGCCTCGGACATGTTTTCGCCCTGCCCGGGAAGCATGGCCCACGCTTTCTGGAGATCGTCGTAGCTTCCCGCCGATGCAGTCAGAATGGCCTTTGTGCGACGAGCGGCTTCAACGACCGACTGCGGCGCACCGACAGCGGGATCAAGCAGTCGATCGACGCTGACATCGGCCTTCTCGCGCTGATTGCTGCGAACAAAGAAATTAATGAGCTCGATCTTCATGGCAATGTCGTCTGGCTCGAGCTGTGCCGCCTCGCGGTAATGCAACTCGGCCTGGTCATAGTCGCGAAGCGCCTCGTAACATTGAGCCAAAGTCATCGGCCGAAGGCGTTTGGGATCGGCAGGAACTTTTTCAGCGGCGTGCGGAATGATCTCCTCTGCCCGCTTCGGGTCGCTGCGCGCCACATACGCAACGCGCATGACCCAGACCTCCGGAGCGCCCGGCGCCTTCTCACACGCGGCCTTCAATAATTCGTCGACGTCCGTTTCGCGATCGCCGCGTGCCGCTTTCAATTCGGCTTGCCAGAGAAGGTCTTTGTAGGTCTCGGCATCATCTCCCAACCGATCGGCATAACGAATGGCGTCGGGTAATAGCCGCTGCTGCCACGCCACGAGTGAGGCATAGCGGGCCAACTCTCCGCTGAGAAGCTCAGGTGTGCTATCGGCGATGCGTTTGATCTGCTCATGGGCTTCGTCGAATCGCCGCTGCAGGTAAAGATACGCGACCACCTCGGTCACGGTTTCACGGCTGCGATCGCCAAGCAAAAGGGCATGTTGCAGATGACTGAATGCTTCGGCGCGATTGCCTCGCAGGCCTTCCAGTGCCGCCAGAGCGCGCGGAATTGCCAACCACGTGGGACGATGCTTTTCGGCTCGTGACAGGAACCGTCGGGCCAAATCCAGGTCGGCCTGTCGGGTCGCTTCAGCTTCGCGATTGGAAGCAGCATCGGCGGTTGAGATTCTGGCCAACAGGGCACTGGCTTCAGCAAAGTCGCCGTTGGGGCCTTCGGGACCTTCGATTCGCCGGATTCTCTTGAGCGCCTGGCCAAAGGCCGAGGCATCGGGAATTCGAGCCGCGACGTCAGCCATTGCCAGGCAGACCTCAAGCATGTTGGGCGATTCATCGGCAGCGCGGGTCCAGTAGGCCAGCGATTTCTCAAGGAGCTGCAACTGTCCGTATGCCCTGGCCAATTCCTGATAGAGCCGCTGCCGATCGGAATCGTTGTACGCTTCCGTGTTCTTCTCAAGCTGCACGAGAGTGTCGCGTCCTGTGCCTCCCAGTTTCAGCGCCCGCCCGATTTGAGCGATCCGCAGGTCGACGCGGTCGCCGAGCCGCCGCTGAGCTTCGTCAAGCCACGCGGCTGCGCTCTCGTTCCGCTGCGGCGGATCTTGGTCGCTGCGGCGAAGCAAGAAGCTTGCCATCGCCGTCCATGTCCCCACGTCGTCCGGATGTTTCTCGTTTGCCGACTTCAGCAGCATTTCAGCATCTGCAAATTTTTGGCGCTGAAAAAGCATTTCAGCGCGCAGCAGCACAGCCTCTACGGAATTGGCAGACAGCCGATCCGCCAGGGACAACGTGTTTTCGACGTTTTCCCAGCGACGCTGTTCGATCGGCAACATCATTTGCTTGCGGATCATGAGGCGTGCGACAAGCGCCGGGACTTTGGGAATATTGAGCATTTTTGTGCCGCGCCTCACGGTCGTCGTGTATTCGGTGATCGCTTCGTCGATCTTGTCGAGCTTCGCCAGTGAATCTGCCAGGCCGAGGCGACCTGGGATCCAGAATGGATCTTCTTCAACGGCATGGCGAAATACCTGAAGCCGCGAGTCGGGGTTCCAGGTCCGATCATAGCAATCGGCCAGTGCAAGGTCCGAGAAGTGTGCCGCGTCGGGAAGGTCGGACAAATCCGGACGGATGAGCTTGAACTTCTCGGCAGCTTCGTACCACGATTGCCGACCCAACAGAATTCTGGCTTCCAGGAATTTTGCCAACGCGGGACGTCCTCCCAACCTTTGCAAGCGGTCGATTTTTTGAGTTGCCTCGCTGAGCGCGTCCTGGTCGGGCGCTTGCGGATCAATGTAGGCTTTGGTCAGAAGCACGTTGGCCAGCGACCAAGTGAGCTGTACGGCCAGATCAGTCTGCGCTCGCAACGTCTCTTTTGGGATGGTTTTGCCTTTGTTAGCAGCGGCCGTTTTATCGAGATCGGCCAATCCCTCCCGGAGATGCTGTTCGGCGTCTTCTTGGCGGCCCAATTCAATTTCGATGCGCGATTGAACCAGATGGAACCGCAAGTCGTCGGGCACGGCCTGGCGTCCGCGGAGCGCATAGTTGGCGGCCGCGTCGCTGTGGGTCCCGGCCGATTGCTCGTCGTCTTGCAGTCGCGCCTCGGTCGCCAGCGCCAGCTCAATCTCAATGGCCTGCAGCAGGGCATCTCCTGAGTCGGGAGAAAGGGTCAGCGCCTCAGTGATATCGTATGCGGCATCCTCTGTGCGGCCATGCGTGCGGTGGTAGACAGCCCGAGCCAGAAATGCACGGATACGGGACTTTTCCTGGCAGTTTCGCACCATCGCCGCCAGAATGCTTTCGTTGACCAGATTTGGATCGGGCGCGTCCGTCGGTTCTGAGGAATCGGCCGCCCTCGCCTGTGGACTGAAACGGCGCTCCAAAGGTCGCAGATCCATCTGATCGCCCTTACGGTCGATAAGTGTCACAAGGTCGACGTAATGCGTGGGGTCATCTTCATCAAGCTCGATCGCGTGCAGGTACCACTCCACTGCCAAGTCGAACTTGCCAAGTCCGGCGTGGGCGGTCGCCTTGTGGGCCGCAAGCGCGGCATCGCCGCCGCAGAAGTCGCCATCCTGTTTGCAGAAATAGTCGAGGTGAAACAGCGCATCCTGGAATCGGCCGAGTTTGATCCCCAGCCGAATCGCCCGCTTCCGCAATTCATCACGTTTGGGGTCTTCCCGCAACGCTTGTTCGAGCCTCAAAAACGCCTGGGTTCGCGCTTTGTCGGTCTGCGCCGTTTCGTCAGACCATTCGGCGAGCTTCGCCAGGGCTTCGGTGTCGTGCGGCCGGAAGCTGAGATACCGTGATAGGTACGTGACGGCGGCGCTCATCTTGCCGTCCTCATAGGCTTCGTCGGCTTTGAAGCTCAACTTGATCGCATTCCGATCGAGCTGGAACTTGCGCACGAAATATGACAGCACGACCAGAACGCAGGCCGTGGTCGCCACCGTCAGAAAGAGCCGCACATTAATGTGCGACTTTCGCTTGTCGATGTATTCGATTTGCTGAGAGTTTGTCGGCGTAGACATGCTGGCGGCCAATCAGTTTGAGCAAGGGAAGGCTTTGGATTTAAGTCGATGGCCAGGGACGGCCGGTTCGACGGCGCGGCCGGCGGGCATTCGCCGGCCCGAGCACGACTATGTTTCTTTTTGGGGAGCGGTCTGTAATGCGGTCGCTTGATCATTTCGGCCGGGCGACTCGGCCATTCGAAAAGCTGTCTTCAGAATGAGGCCCAGATCGAACCAGAACGATGATCGTCGCAGATACTCATGGCCCAAGGCGATTTTATCGGGAAGCAGCACGTTGACATAGGCTGCGTCAGGATCCGCGTAGCGGCCCAGCAACTCGGACTCGTGCCGGTACTTGAGCGAAGCCAGGTCGGTAATCCCCGGCCGCACCTGCAGCAGGCGCTCGTAGTCGCTGCGGTAGAGCTCGACATATCGCCGCACTTCCGGGCGGGGCCCCACGAAGCTCATATCGCCCAGAAACACGTTGACCAGTTGCGGCAGTTCGTCGATTTTCGTCATTCTCAGCAGTTTGCCGATGCGTGTGATTCGGGGATCGTCGCCGGCAGTCAGCGGCCCACCGAGCCTGGCCGCATCGGGCACCATCGTGCGGAACTTCAGAATATCGAATGGCTGGAATCCGCGGCCGATTCGTTCCTGCCGAAAAAAGACCGGCCCCGGCGAGGTGAGACGAATAATCGCCGCGACCAGCGCGAACGGCAGCGCGAGCACCACCAGCCCCACTGAGGCGACCAGAATGTCGAACGCGCGTTTGATCACCGCCGGTTCTCCAAAACGATGCGCCGCACCGCGTCAACGACGAAATCAACATCGGCGCGGCTTAACTTGGGATAGAGCGGAAGCGAGATAATGCGCTCGTACGCCGATTGTGCCACGGGCAAATCGTCGGGCCGGTATCCCCAGGTGTCGCGATAATAAGGGTGCATGTGCAGCGGGGTGTAATGGACGCTGGTGCCGACGCCGGCCGAATTGAGCTTCTTGATGAAATCGTTCCGGTCGATGCGCAATTTCTCGACGTCGATTTGGATCGCATACAGGTGCCAGGCGTGCTGCACGTCTTTTCCGGCGCGGGGCAGCGACACTTCCGGCACGTCTCTGAGGCCCGCGTC
>DATGKC010000455.1:0-4713 GCA_035294845.1 Planctomycetaceae bacterium
CACCCCGGCGGCACGTACATGCTCTGCTCGTGCAACCGGCGACCGGGGCGGCCTTCCCTGGGTTCCTGGGTCGTGTATGGTTTGGGCAGCGAGAGCCAGAACCTGCCCGCGTTCGTCTGCCTGCGTGATCCGGCCGTATTCCATTCCGGCGGGTCGATGCAGATCACGAACGCCTGGCTTCCCAGCGTGTTCCGCGGCAGCGAGTTGCGCACTGAGGGAGAGCCTGTGCTCAACCTGCAGCCCCCCGAGGATATTCCACCGGGATTGCAGCAAAACTCCCTGAAATTGATCGCACGGCTGAACGATCGCCATCGCCGCGAGTACCCAGACAATACAGAGCTCGACGCGCGAATCCGAAACTATGAGCTCGCCAGCCGCATGCAATTGGCGGCGGCCGCCGAGCTCGACCTTTCCAGCGAAACCAGCAGCATGCACGAATTGTACGGAACCAACGACCCGGCGACGGCCTCTTACGGGCGGAAGTGTCTGATGGCCCGGCGGCTGGTCGAGCGAGGAGTGCGCTTCGTGCAGGTTTTGGCGCCTGCCCCGCATAATTCGTGGGACCACCACGGCGATATCGACAAGAATCTGCCAAAGCTCTGCGAACAGGTCGATCGACCGTCCGCAGCACTGATTCGCGATCTGAAACAGCGAGGGTTGCTGGATAGCACCATCGTCTTGTGGGTCGGCGAATTCGGTCGCATGCCGATCTCGCAAGGGGGGACCGGCCGTGACCACAACCCGCATGGTTTCACGGCTTTGATCGCCGGAGGAGGATTCAAGTCGGGACACGTCCACGGCGCGACCGATGAGTTCGGCCATCGCGCCGTAACCGATCGGACGAGCGTTCCCGATCTCATGGCGACGATGCTCTACCAACTCGGGCTGGATCACGCGAAATTGAGCTATCCGAACCAAGGCGTTGAGGAAAGCTTGACCGAAGCACGAATCACGAAAGCCCAGGTTGTCAGGCAGATCATCAAGGATGCGGGGGGATGACGAACGCACGTCGCAGTGTCTGTTCCGCTTTTTTAACGCCCGCGGGTTTCGGAGAAACCCGTCTACACTTTCCGCGCGGCGATTGACTCGTTCGTGATTCCGCGGGATACTACGGGCGCGTCGAGGCGATTTTAGAATCCTTGGTTCCGATCTGACGGCAACTCTCGCATGCCGAGAGGGGGGTCTCATGTCACGTCGCTCGATCGCGTTTCTTCTGGCGCTGGCCGTCTGTGGTTGCAATCGAGCCGCGGGGCCGGCACGGAGTGCGGCCACCGCCACCGAGACTGAAAAGGCGGGGGCGCGCAAAGAGATCTCGCAATTGCTCGCTTCGAATCTGCCGTTCACATTCGATTTCAATCTCAATGACATCGCCGGCCAAAAGCTGTCGAAGAGCGACATGGCCGGCCATGTCCTGATCGTCGATATCTGGGGAACGTGGTGCCCCCCCTGCCGAATGGAAATTCCGCACTTCGTGGACCTCAATAACCGCTACGGCGACAAAGGCCTGCGGATCGTCGGTCTCAACCGCGAGCGCAGTGACAACATCGAAGAAAACACCAAATTGGTCCAGGAATTCTGCCGCAAAGAAGGAGTGAATTACCCCTGCGCCCTGATTACCAAAGATGTCATGAGCCAGGTCCCGGATTTCGAGGGATTTCCCACGACTTTATTTTTCGATCGGACGGGCCAGGTGCGACTGAAATTGGTCGGAGCCTACGATGCTGTCGTTCTCGAGGCCGCTGTCGAATCGCTGCTGAACGAACAGCCGGCGGACGAAGGGGAAAAAACCGTCGGCTGATACCGGCGGCAGACGATCACCCGGCTTACGATCAGATCATTCCGCCGCGATATCGGTCAACAGCCGGCGCGGAACGCCGATGTCGATCACGTGCACCTGGCCGGTGAATGGCGCCGCCGCGGGCGCGTCGAAGCCGACTTTGCGGGCGACAAAGGTGGCCGTGTGATCGGCCCGGACGCAGGCCCCCAGGGACTGGCCCGTGTCGCAATCCATGCCTGAGGGAAGATCGACCGCCAAGACCTTCTTTCCTGAGCGGTTGATTGCCGCAATCGCCGTCAGATACGGCTCGCGGATCGCCCCTTGCGTCCCCGTTCCCAAGAGCGCATCGACGATCCAATCGGCGGCCGCCAAGTGCCGGTCGAGCCGGGCCACGTCGGGCGCTGCGCCCATCACGATCATCTCTTGGCCGGCCTTGGCCAACACCCGATAGTTGAGGGCCGCGTCGCCGGTCAAATCTTCCGGCTGGCAGAACAGCAGCACGCTCGTTTGGATTTCGCTAAAGCCCAGGTGGCGGGCGATGACGAAGCCGTCGCCGCCGTTATTCCCCTTGCCGGCACAGATCACGATGCGCCCCGAGGCGCCCAGGCGCACCAGCAATTCGGCCGCTCCGCGTCCGGCGTTTTCCATGAGCACGACGCCGGGAAGGCCGTACTCGGCGATGGCGCGGCGGTCGACGTCGCGCACTTGTTGCCGAGTCAGTGGGTGAGGAACCGATTTGGTCGTCATTTCGCGCCGGTTTTGTTACGATCCTTCGGTTTTCGTGCCGTCTGTTATTTTCGCAAATTCGACCCGATTTGCCATCCAGGAGCTCCGCCAGCGTGCTCACAGCCTACGCCGATCATTGGGCGCTCATTACCGGGGCCTCTTCGGGGATCGGGGCGGAATTCGCCCGCCAGTTGGCGGCGCGGGGCATGCACATGGTGCTCACAGCGCGGCGGGAATCATTGCTGACGCAATTGGCGGCCGAGTTGCACCAGGCCCACGGAACCAAAACCGAAATCATCGCCGCCGATCTTTCGAATCCCCAGGAGCCGGCGCGGCTGTTGGACGAAATCAACAAACGTGGAATCACGATCGAGTTGTTGATCAACAACGCCGGATTCGGCCACGTCGCCGAGATCGAAAAGACCGACGTGGCCCAAGTGCTGGCCATGATTCGCGTCAATGTCGCCGCGCTCACCGAGCTCACCTATCGCGTGCTCACCGGCCTGCTCGCGCGCGGGCACGGGGGGATCATCAACGTGGCCTCGGTGGCCGCGTTTCAGCCGGTCGGCTACATGGGGGCCTACGCGGCCAGCAAGGCCTACGTGCTGCACTTCAGCGAAGCGATGTGGGCCGAGGCCCGCGATCGGGGCGTCACGATCACCGCACTCTGTCCCGGCACGACGCGCACCAACTTTTTCGACGTTTCGGGCGTTCCCGGCTGGGCCGAGCGGCATTCGTCGCAGGAGGTGAAACCGGTGGTGCGGGCGGCCCTCAAGGCGTTCGAGAAGCGCCGGCAGTACGTAATTTCCGGCTGGAAAAATTACCTGCTCTCGCTCATGGTGCGCCTGGCGACGCGCGCCACGGTCGTGAAGGAGTCGATGAAGTTCTTCCGACTGAAGAATTAACGCACCTGGAAAACCGGGTGCGTCCATCCGCGGCATTCGCGCTTTCAGCGCAGACGATATTCCCCCCAAAACGGGATCGGCGATGAGAGGTCTCGCCGATCCCGATGAGCGAGTGTATTTTCATGCACGCTCGCTTGATTCGCAGGGCCGGCGGCGCCATAGTGGGGCGAATCCGCGGCCGCCGGCCGCTCGCTGATGGTTATCTCGCCGCCGCACTCGCAGCGCGCCTCAGTCGCGCGGACGCAGGAATGCCCGACATCCAATACACGATTCGGCGAAAAGTCCTGACAATCTTCGGGGCGAAGTTCCACATCCATGACGCCAATGGCAAGCTGCTCGGCTTTTCAGAACAGAAGGCGTTCAAGCTCAAAGAGGACATCCGCATTTATACCGACGAGACAAAGTCTGACGAGCGCGTCGTCATCAAGGCGCGGCAAATCATCGACTTCGGCGCGGCCTACGATGTCTTCGACAGCAAGAACCAGAGGAAGGTCGGAGCCCTCAAGCGCAAAGGCTGGACTTCGATCATCCGTGATTCGTGGATCGTGATGGACTCCGACGACCGGGAGATCGGTGCGATTCAGGAAGACAGCATGATCATGGCGCTTCTCAGGCGTTTTGCGACGAACTTGATTCCACAGAGTTTCAACTTGCGAAATCACGAGGGGACTGAACTGGCCTCATTCCGCCAGCACTTCAATCCGTTTGTCCAACGACTCACGGTGACGATCTACGATGGTTCGCCGATGAGCCCGCTGCTCGTCTTGGCCGCCGGAGTGTTGCTGGTGGCAATCGAGGGCCGCCAGCAGTGACGCATGACAGCCTGCATTCTCCATCGGGTTAAACCGCGCGGGCTGAAACTTGAAGTGGCTGATCTCCCGGTGTCGCTTGGTAGTGGGTGAAAAGGACGACAACCTGGCGCTTGACCGACTTGACCATCGAGGCGGCCACCGATAAATTAGCGGTTTCTTGAAAACTCGTGCCGGCGCGTTCCATGGGATCATGGTTTTCGCCGGCCGCATTGGGCCGGTTTGGTGGTCCCTGGGCCGCTTGAGGCCGCCCGTTCAGGTTTCGAAATGCCGACAATCAATCAGCTCGTGCGCAAGCCGCGCACCGTTCAGAAGTCCAAAACCAAGACCCCCGTGCTCGACGGATGTCCGCAGAAGCGGGGCGTCTGCCTGCAGGTGAAGACGGTCACCCCGAAAAAGCCGAACTCGGCGCTGCGGAAGGTGGCCCGCGTGCGGCTCTCGAACGGGAAGGAAATCACAGCCTACATTCCCGGCGAGGGGCACAACCTGCAAGAGC
>DATGKC010000456.1:0-3552 GCA_035294845.1 Planctomycetaceae bacterium
GCCAGATCGAGGCATTCCTGGTGCTCGGCAGGGCCGATCGCCGGGTAGCCAGGCCGATAGTGCAGCGGCAATTCGATGTTTTCGAGGACCGTGTACTGAGCGATGAGATTATACGACTGAAAGATAAAGCCCAGTTTCTGATTGCGGACGTGCGAGAGCTCGGCATCGTTCATCTGGGATACATCGACGCCGCCCAGAATGTAATGGCCCGAGGTGGGCCGATCGAGACCGCCCAGGAGATTCAGCAGCGTGCTCTTGCCGCTGCCGGAGGCCCCCATGATAGCCACGAAGTCACCCTCGGGAAAATCGAGAGTGACGCCGCGGAGCGCCTTGACGAGGATGCGTCCGCCATCGTCGTCACCGTTGGTCGCCCCGTTCTTCGAGTCACCGTGTTCGACGACGGCCGGCCCCAAGTCGTAGAACTTGTGGAGGTCTTCGACGCGCGCTGCCAGTCTCATTGTCCGCCACCTGCATCGGGACGGGCGCCGCCGGCCCCACCGCGTCCGCCGCCTCGACCGCCGCGCTGCGCAAAGGCCTCCATCGCCTTTTGGAATTCGCCCTTGTCGATGGCTTTATCTTTGTTGGCGTCCATCATGGCGAAGCCGGCCTTCATTTGCTCGGGGGCCTCGTCTTCGGTGATTTTTCCGTCGCTGTTCTTATCGAGCGAATTGAAAATGGCGACTGGATCAGGCCGACCACCGGGGCCGCCAGGACCTCCGCCCGGTCCGCCGCTGGCCGGCGCATCGCCGGGCGAACCGCTGGGGCCGACGCCGGGGGAAGCGCCCGGTTTCGCTCCGCCGGGAGGAACCGCCGGCTTCTGCCCCGCCGGGGGCGCTTTGAGGGCCGACGTGGGCGATTCGGCGGTGGCCGGCACTTCTTCTTCGAGCATGACGATTTCTTTGGGCAGCAGCGTGCGCGGCGTCTGAACGACTCGATCCCCCTCGGCCAGACCGTCGAGAATCTCCATCACCTGCTCGTTCGACTTGCCGATCTTGACCTCGCGGCGCCTGGTCCGATTCCCCTCCAGCACCCACGCGAAGTGCTTGCCGCCGCGTTCGACGAACGACTGCACCGGCGCCTGCAATACGGCCGACAACCGATCGATAAGAATTTCAATCTCCGCCGTCAGCCCCGGCTTGAGCTCGCTCACCTTTTCGACGTCATCGGTGAGCTTGATGTTGGTGGGGTATTCCTTGAGGTTGAAATTGGGCCAGTTCCCCGACGAGGCGACGAGCGAGACCATCGAGACTTCTCCGTGAAACATGACTCCCGCCTTGGCATCGACTCGAATCGTGGCAGGCAATCCCATGCGGACCATCGAGATTTTCGACTCATGAATGCGGGCGTTGACCTGCATGTTCTCGATGTCGGGGAGGTTGATGATCGCCTGCCTCTCCTTGACCTTGGCCCCTTCGTAGATCAAAGGCTCGGTCCCCATGCGGAAGCCGCCGGCTCTCGTGTTGGCGTACACCACCATGCCGTCGCGCGGCGCCTTCATCGTGCACAGCTCGATCTGGTGTTTGTATTTCTCTTGCTTCGACTTCTCGACGTCGTAGGTGAGTTTGGCCGCCGACAGGTCGGCTTTGTATTTGGCCAGCGATGCATCGGCCTTGAGCTTGACCCGCTCCAGATCGCGTTCGTACTCCTTGGCGTTCGCTTCCAGTTCGGCGATCTGCCGCAGGTACGTAAATTCTTCGAGCACCTTCATCTTTTCGAGGGCAACTCTCAAATTGATCTCGGCCTTTTGCCAAGCCACGCGGTCGGCTTCGACCTCGCTTTGCTTGGCATATCCCTTTCGGATCAGTCGCTGCGTGAACTCGTACTTGTCCTTGGCGCGCGACACGTCTTCTTTGGCCAGCTCGATTTCCCCCTTGATCGTGTTCTTTTCCTGAACGTACTCGCCTTCCTTGTATTTCTTAAGATCGAGCTGCGCGAGCTCCAGCTTCAATATGGCCGCGGCAATGTCGCTGTCATTTTGCGTCTCTTGAATTTCGAGGTTCTTCTCGGCTGTCTTGAGAGTGGCGGCAGCTTGTTCGACGACGATTTCCTGGGCCGTCTCGTCGTTTTTCAGCTTCGACGAGTCGAGCTCGATGATCACTTCGTCTTTCTTGACCGTCTTCCCCTCTTCGACGATCTTGAGAATGCCTGTTCCCGCCTCGCCTTCGACCAGGCACGACATCACCACGTTGTTTGCGCTCTCGAGGCTCCCGCGCTCGGTGATCGTGATCTCCAGAGGACCTCTCTTGACCGTCTCAAAAATCAAAGCCGATTTTTCTTCTCCTGGCGTGAGGTATTTGCCATAGGCGTAGACTCCGCCGGCCGCGACAGCCACCAACACCAATGCCGCCAGAACCACTTTGCCGACCGCGCCCCCGCGCGCCGTTTGACGTGCGCCCCGCCCGGAGTGCGGCGCATTGGGTTTGCGACTGTGGCGTCGAGAGGCTTCTGAATTTGGAAAAGATTGCATCGGTCGACTCCTGCGATTCGCCAGGGGTGAGAAACGCGGGTGGTAGAGTTGCGCGCGAGATACTCGAGGGAACTATGCCGATCAGGGTTCGCACGCTGAGCGCAGGCCCGCTCCCGCAAGAACTCGTCAGCCCACTCCCCTCGCCGGAAACTTCTAGTGTACTCTTTACATGCGCTTTGTCGAGTCAAATCGCCTCACAATTAACCCTGGACTGTGGCAAACTGTACTGCGCAATTTGGACGAATTAACTCTCTTTGCGGACAGTTGGCGACCAGGGAGTGCCCAGTCCGTTTTGGGCTGTCTGCCATCCCAAAGTGAGCGATGCCTTCGCATCAGGCCGCAATGCCATAAAGTATTCGCTGCGAAAGAGAAATGTTGGAGTGGCGCTTCTTGCACACCTTGCCCGCTCGCAGACAAGGCGTCTTGACCGGCAGTCAGCGTCGCCGATTGCCTGCGGATGTCACGCTGGCATCCGAATTTGGAACGAATCGCGATTAGAATAACTCGCGCAGCGGTTGCCCGGCGTTCTCGATGATGGGACGGGGCCGTCCGCGGTGATCATAATAGACCGAGTCGAGCGGCACATCCATGAAGCGGTAGATGGTCGCCGCCAGGTCCTGCGGCGTGACCGGCCGCTCTTTGATCGTTCCGCCGTCAGGCTCCGAAGCGCCGATCACCTGAGCATGCGTCAGGTCGCCGCCGGCCAGAAGCATCGACATGATCGCCGGCCAGTGATTGCGCCCGTCGGTGCTTCCTTGTGTACCCATCTGCGGCGTGCGGCCGAATTCGCCCATCGCAACGACGAGTACATTTTCCAGCAGCCCGCGCTCGGAAAGATCGCCGACGAGCGTCGTGACCAAATGATCGAAGAGAGGCAGCAGCGGCCCCAGGCCATTCTTGATGCCGCCGTAGGGAGGAATATTGTCGCCGTGCGTGTCCCACGTGCCTGAGGCTCCGTGGTAGCTCAAATCGAGCGTGACGAAGGCGACCCCCGCCTGCACCAGGCGTCGGGCCAAAAGAGCTTGTTGACACCACAGGTGCTTTCCGTACCGCTCGCGGTTTCTTTCCGGCTCGCGGGACAGGTC
>DATGKC010000457.1:0-2805 GCA_035294845.1 Planctomycetaceae bacterium
TCGGCGCGAGTCCATTCGAAGCGGTGATCCGGGTGGCGCATCTTGCCCGCTTCGAGAGTCTCCCACATCACGTTGTACTCGCAATTGGGCGTCGTCAAGAGAATCGTCTTGGGACGGGCAAATTCGAACAGCACGCGTTCGAACGCCGCCAGGCGCGGGGGATCGAGATGTTCGATGACTTCGACGACGCTCGCCGCATCGAAGCCCGCCAGCCGCTTATCGCGATACATCAGCGATCCGTGCATCAGCCGGACTCGGTCTTGCGCTGGGGCCGACAGCCGGGCGAGCTTGAGCCGATCGCGCGCCGTTTCGAGCGAGCGGATCGACACGTCCATCCCCACGATCTCTTCGAACTGCCGGTCTTTGACGAGCTCGCGAATCAGTTTTCCTTCGCCGCATCCCAGATCGAGCAGCCGCTTGGCCCCGCTTGCGCGCAACCCCGCGAGTACGGCGCCGATCCGCTGCTCATTGAGGCTCAGCGGCTGTTCCAGAATCTCTTCGCTCTTGTCGCCCGCGGGCTCCTCCTCTCCGTCGGCCGCCGTTTCATCGACATTGGCCAGGCGTGCCAATGCCTCGCGGTAAAGATTCGACCGGTGCTTCAGATAGCGTTGGGCGATTTCTTCTTTCTCGGGGTGCCGCGCGAGCCAACCAGCCCCTTTGGCCAGCAACTTTTCCAGCTCGTCGTCACCGACAAAGTAGTGCTTCTGGTTGTCGAAGACGGGAATCAGCACGTACAAGTGCGTCAGCAGGTCGGAAAGCTTTACCGTCCCCCGCAGCCGAACCGAAAAGTATGGGCTTTCGCCCCACTCCGGAAACTCCTCATCGAGCGGATGGTGGACCGCTTCGATCTCGTACCCCAACGGCCCGAACATGCCGCGCAACATCGGCTCGCCCCCGCGAACCGGCAGCACGTCGATCGACGCCTCGAGAGGAATCGGCGTCCCCGCCAGCTCGGGCCGATCTTTGCAGCGTCCCTGCAGCGCCGAGCTAAACACCTGCGAGATGGCGACGCTCATGAACGACGAAGCCACGTAGGGCCGGTCGTTGACGTATTGCGAGAGCAGCGACCGTTGATCGCGGCCCCTGCCTCGCACGAGCCCGACAGGATCGACCTCCAGCAATAGGCACGCCGTGCAGCGCGCCGGAGTTTCTTCGGTGTAAAAGACATGCGCCTTGCCGAAACTCACTTCGAACGTCTGCACGCGCCGGGGATGCTTGTGCAGCAAGTAGCCGAGATCGGTGGCCGGCTGATGGTGCGTGGTGATGGTGAGAAGCAAGTCGAACGGTCCCAGCGCGGCCAATCTCGCGGCGGTCGATCAAAATGCGCCAACCTGAGGATCAACCGGACGTTACGCATCACCTTATACCGCGACAGGAATTTTATCTCAAAGCCATTGCCGGATTCGTAAATCTTGCGAAGAATTAATATGACGGCGGATTTCGACGATACGCGCGGATTGACAGATTGACCGAAGCGGTATTTATCCGCGCGTATCCGCGAAATCTGCGGTCTTTTGCGTGTTTAAGCGCTAATTGTGCGCTTGCCCGATGGGAGTCATGTTTTTATGTCGTCTTCGAAGCGCGCGGGGAGCGATTTTTGTGGCTTGGGTGGCGGAAGTGGCGTGTGGGAGCACCGAGACTCATCACGTGGAACGTGATGACTGCAAGGGCAAGAACTATTCTGATCGCAGTCTTGCAGACGAATACATTTAGGCGATCTGCTATGATTGTATAATTGAGCAGGCGACACGAAGGTTCGCCCCGGCCACTTCGAAGGAATCGACCTCATGCGTCTTGCTGCCTGGCTTGGGTCTCTTCTCAAGCGGATTCAAGCGGGAAGAACCGGCAGAACCCGGCCCTATCGCGAGCGGTTTTTCCCGGATATTCGCGTCACGCGGCTGGAGCCGCGTTGCGTGCTCAACGCAGGTCCCGTCCCCGTCACGCCCCCGGTTGCCCCCCTCGCTCCCCCGACCCATACAGTCCATACGACCCTTGCGACCGATCCGAACGTCCTTGTCGTCGCGGCCCCTGACACGATCGCTCATTCGTCACAGGCCGCGAAAGCCCCGGACATCGTCAAGATCGTGCGCGATGGCAAAAACATCGACGTCTTTTTCAACGGCTCGCTCCAAGAGTCGGCCCCCTATTCCCGAATCTCGGCCATCGACGTAATCGCCTCCGGAGGTCCGGAGACGCTCTTGGTCGATTTTTCCGGTGGAAGTCCGCTGCCGTCCGGGGGGCTCATCTTTGTCGGCGGAGCGGCGACCTCTGGCGATTCGCTCATTATCGAAGGTGGCTCGGCTCAATCGGTCAATTTCACCCTCGCCGCCGGCGGCGACGGCACGGTCGCGATTGACGGCGCAACAATCAGCTATTCTGGCGTCCCGAATGTTGTCGATCGCTTGAATGCCGTCACGACCGACATCGCGCTCGTTGACGGCGGCCGGAATGACACGCTCGCCAATGCGCCGCAGCCGGGCCTGCTTGTTTTCGGAGCGTCGGACGGCACGCAGGTGACGTTCGCTGACCCGACCGGCGCTCTGGTGATCGACACGCAGGTGGCCTCGAATGCCGCGGCCGATACGCTGCAACTGGGAAACCTCGACCTGCGCAGCTCCGGGCAGGTTAGCGTGCTTGCCAGATCGGCCGACACCGTCATCGTCACAGGCGGCGTCGAAGTGGGGCATGGCAGCCTTTTGATCTCGGCGGGAGTCGAAACGTTGAGCGGCACGATCGAGGGAAGCGCCGCTGCCGTGGACCTCCGCGCGACGGCCTCCATTTCCGTATCCGCCGGCGGTGTGATCC
>DATGKC010000458.1:0-8107 GCA_035294845.1 Planctomycetaceae bacterium
CGTGCCGCACGCCGGCTTGCAGATGGCGCTGGCGTGCGTTGCCGGCTGCGCGCTGTGCGTCGTGATGCTGCGGCAGTTCCGTCACTCGGCGTTTCTGGCACCGCCGCAGGCGGCCTTGCCGGCGACAACGCCGCGCCGCGAGCGCTTTCGCTCGCAAGAAGAGCGGCAGCTCGCGCGGCTGAAAATGCTTTCGGCCCGCGGTTAGGCGGCGCAGGCCCAACTTGCACCCCGATTAGGGGTGCCAGCAGGTAGCCGCTCGCCACGCCCTTCCTTCGTGCCTCAGTCAGGGCGTGCCACCCGACACGGCGCGCTCAGCGTGGCACCCGCTTTCTTGAGCTTGCTATACTCTTGTCTCAACGAAATTCAGACTCCAGTTGAAAGAAGGGAATTTCATGACCAGCCGTGCCAAGACCGAATATCGATATGAAAAGCTGACCTGGCCCGAAATCAACGACGCGATCGAGCTGGGAAAGGTGTGCATTCTTCCTTGCGGCGCGGTCGAACAGCACGGGCACCATTTGCCTTTGGATGTCGACCTGGTTTGCCCCGGGGGAATCGCCAAAGGCGCAGGACAGGCGCTCCCCGAGAAGATTCTCGTGCTTCCCACGATCTGCTACGGCTACACGGGGCACGTGATGGATTTCCCGGGAACCATCAACAGCAATTACACGACGTTCATGGAGCACGTGCTCGATGTGACCCGGTCGCTGGCCTATCACGGGTTCAAGAAGATCATCCTCTTGAACGGCCACGGCTCGAATATGCCCAATCTCGACCTCGTTGCCCGCCGCACCAATCTCGAAACCGACGCGGAGTGTCTGGTGATCGCCTGGTGGAACCTGTTGACGGTCGACAAGAAATTCCTGCCGAGTTGGCGCGAAAGCAAATTTCCCGGCGGCTGTTCCCACGCCTGCGAGCTCGAAACATCGCTGTATCTTTATCTGGACGAAGAGAACGTCCGCAAAGATAAGATCAAAAGCGGCGTTATTTCATTCAATGAAGAAGAGAGTGCCTTCAACTGGTGCGACTTGTTTGCCTCGGGCCCCGCGACAGTCGTCTCGTGGACCAGCACCTACACGGGGACCGGCGTCCTGGGCGACGCCGAGCTGGCGTCCAAAGAGAAGGGACAGCGCGCCTATGTCGAGGCGGTCAGGCAATTGTGCAACTTCGTCAATTACTTCCATCCGCGCCCCAAAGACGCGCGCCGCGAGCTGCATCGCCGGCCTCCAACCATTCCCATTCCCTGGAAGCAGCGCTCGCAAAGCCAGCCGCGCGAAACGGCCGGCGGCCCGACGGCCAAGCCGAAATCGGCGGCGGCCAAGACGCGTGGTCCTTCGCGAAACGGCGCCCGGAGATCGAAGTAGGAGTTCGAGGCGGCGCCTGGACGGAACCGGCGGGGAGCGTCGTGCCGCAATGGACGGCGCCGGGTTTCGGAGAAACCCGGCTACACTGGAGAAACCCGGCTACACTTGCAGAAGCCCGATTAGGTTGGCATGTCGGCGATGCGCCGCATGTAGGCTTCCTGCATGTCGCGAATTTTGGAATCGAATGTCTCGCCCGGCTCCGGAACAAGCTGCTTCCAACTCGTGTCAGCGCGCTCGCGCGTTTGCTCGAAAGACTCTGTTCGCGCCGCCAGCGCCTTGGGGCGACCGTCGTACAGCACGACCAACTCGCCGGTCGAGCCTCGCTTGAGATCGTCGACACTCGCCGGCTTGACGCGATTGGCATAATTTCCGGCCGCCGCTTGCGAAAAATCGAGCGACACGGGGCAAGGAAGGCTTCGTTTGAACAGGCTTTCGGATGTCTTCATCACCGGGCGATAATCGGCCGATTCGCCGCGAGCGTCGGCAGAATCGGAGTCCGAGATGGCGCGCCGGGCGCCGAGCCGCGCCGTGCCGACCAGGCACGTCTTATACGCGTGCTCGGTTTCTGACCTCAAGCATTTGTGATTGTGCTCACCCATGCCGAACGCCAGATTGCTCGGACAGAATCCCGCGGCGATCACGGCCGGGTAAATCTGTTCGAAGATCGTCTCGTCCGACACGCCATCACCCTGAATGATGGCCGCATTCTTGAGCACTCGCAGGCCCTTCTCCTGGGTCGTCGTTCCAAAGGCCCGCGCGAAAATTTCGAGTCCTTCCAGAATGCAGTGCACCGGGTCGCCTGAATCGGGCCGTCCGATGAGACATCCGCCCCCCAGCTTGACCACGTCGGCGAACCCGGCCAGCAATTCCATCCCGCGAACATAGTCGTAACTGTCGGCCACAATGCTCAGCAATCCCCCCTTGTACTTTTCGATGACGTGCCGGTAGGCGTCGATTTCGGCCGGCCACGGGGTGACTGTGCGATGCGCCGAAGCCACGATGCTGCACGCGCCGAATTTTTTTCCGCCGTTGAGAAATCTCACCGCCGCGTAGGCCGCGTCGCAGGTGTCGGTTCCCAACCAGTTGATGAGATGGGCGATGCCGGTGATCTGGCTGGCGGCCCCGCCGCGGCGGCCGAAGTCGTGAAACTTGTGGCCGATCATCGCCCGAATCTCTTCTTCGCTCTTAGACGGATAGCACTCTTGAAAGACGCGCATCATCCGTTCTTTTCGCAGTCGACCGCGCGTGGCCACAATCGACGATGTCCACAAGTAAGGAAGCAGCGTGCTTTCGATCCAGCCGACGCATTCTCCCATTCCGCGCTCGTCGGTCCAGACCTGCACGTGCGGCTCGCCGGCATAATGCGCCTGTCCGTCCAATAAACCCGTCACGACGACCGGGTAAAGCCCGCCGTAGCGCGTGACGATGCGGCGAAACATGTCGCGAGGCCACGGGTAGGGCTGGCGCTCGGGATCGCGCATTCCGGCGTGAAAGTCGGACCAGAAGCCGTCGGCCTGATCAATGTCGTGCCAGGTGATCGGTTGTTCGAGGTTGAGCTTGACGAAGGGCGCGAGCCCCGCCGAGATTAGACGCCGATCGGGGCGGTTGTCGGAGGCGGAGGAAAGCGGCCGGCGAAAGATTCCCTGGCTGCACTGAAAATTCTCCATTCCGGGCGGGATCATCGTGAAGTGCCCGGCCTGATAGGCGTCGACCCGCACCGTCTCCGGACAATGGAATTCCCGCATCGACTTCCTCCGGCATTGGCCGTTACAGCATGACTTCGTGCCGCCCCGTCATTTTGCGGCTCGCAGGAAGGCGATCAAGTCGGCCAGGTCCTGAGGCGAAAGTTGCTGATCCAGGCCCGACGGCATAACCGATACGTTGCTGGGGCGCATCTCTTCGATGTCGTCCCGCGCGATGCGGGCCTCTTCTTTGGGACCGGTCGCGAGCACGATTTCGTCGAGCAAGTCGCTCTTCACCAGCCCGTTGTATGTCTTGCCCGATTTGGTGACGATCGCGACCGGCTCGAAACTGCGCACGAAGCTGGCGCTCGGGAACACGATGGCTTCGAGCAGGTCGCGCTCTTGCCGAATCGTGCCGATTTTCGTGAGATCGGGGCCGACGTTCCCCCCCAGATAGCCAAACGGGTGGCACGCGGCGCATGCCGCCTTGCTGCTGTTAAAGACGGTTTGTCCGCGGCGAATGTCTCCCGCTTTGAGCGACGAGAACAAGGCATCAAGCTTTTCTTTCTGCTTCGCCGCGTCGACGTTGATGATGCCGTACAGTTCCTGGGCGCGCTCTTGAACCGATGTGGGGAACTTCGCGAGATTCGTTTTGATCGCATCGACGCGCAGCCCGGTCAAGGCGGGCGATTCTTTCAATGCGGCGACGAGTTTGAGGCCCACCGGCTCGTCGGACGACTCCTTGAATGCGGGCAAAAGCCGGTCGGCTTCAAGCGGACCGGCCGCAGAAAATGAAGCCGTTAAATCGGCAAGCTGCCCCGACGTGAGCTTCGCGCGAGCGAGAACATCTGCAGCGCTGGAGCGCAGCAACACGTCCTGCTCCGGTTGCAGGTTGGCGACCAGAAAACCGAATGTCGCCGGTGCGACATCCGCCAGGCCTCCGGGGACTGCCGCCAGCGCCGTCACGCGGATGCTGTCGGGCGCGTCCGTGCGATCGGCGACCGCCAAAAGCGCCTGAACCAGTCCTATGTCGGGAATCTTCGCCGCAGGAAGCGCCCGCGCCGCCAACACGGCCTGTTCGACGATGTCGGCTTGGTTGTCGGCCAGAATTCCCGACAGCGCGGCGACCCACGACGCCGGCGGTTCCTTGAGTGCTGCGCGCGCCATGGCCCTCAGCGCACACAGGCGAATCTCAGGCGAGGCCGATGCGTTGCCGGCGGCTTGAGCGATCAATTCCTGGACCGAGGGCGCTTTCGAAAAACGCGCCAAAAGCCGCGTGAGCTCGGCCGATTCGGCTTCTGTAAGGCCGCTTGCCGTTAAACGTGCGCGCAAATATCCGGCGAGCGCCTCGCCCCATTCGGGATGGCGGCCGACGATCCAGGCGGCCGCCTCTTTAACGACCGGCGGACTGGAACCCAAGAGTTCCGCCGCCGTTTCGGGGGTGAGACCACCGGCTGGCATCTGATCGAGCGCGATGAGCGCAGCGCGGCGCGTCGCTGGAGAATGGGACTTCAATCCCTGGGACGTCTGCTGCGGGTCGTCAATTTCGATCAGCGCATAGATCACAGAATGTTCGAGCACCCGGTCGGGAACGTCATCCAGCGATTGCGCGGCGCGCAAGAGATGGACCACGCCCGACTTGTCGCCGATGCGACCCAGCGCTTCCGCCGCCGCGCGCCGATTTTGGGATGACTGGCCGTTCAGCAGGACCGATACGTGCCTCACCGCGTTTTGATCGCGCCAGAGACCGGCCGATTGGGCTGCGACCTGGCGAACGGTTTCATCCACATCCGAGAGCGCTCCCCGGGCCGCGCCGCGGGCATCGGGATGATCAATTCGGGTGAGAGTCCAGAGGGCGTTGCATCGCATGTCGGGCAAGGCTGCGGCTTTCTCATCGCGGGTGACGAGCCGGTCGAGCCCCGGCACGCCCGCCAAGGCGATCTTCGTCAACAGGGGAACCGCGGCCTCGGCGCGCTGGGCCAATTCGCGGATGGCGCGGCGGCGCACGGCCGGGCGCTGGTCGGCGAGCAGAGGGACGAGTTTTTCCGACGGCATTTTCTGCCAGGCGATTCCCGCGCCACGCGCATCCTTCACGCTCCGCGCGCCGATCCGCCGCACTCGATAAATCGCCCCCAGCACGTCGGGCTTATGGAGCTGCGAAGTCGGGCAGCAGAGCTTGTACCAGCCTCCCGTGTTGACGACGAGCAAGCTGCCGTCGGCGTCTTCATGCACGTCGGTAGGATGAAAATCGAGGTCGTCGGAGACAAGAAAATCTTCGTCTCGCGATTTGAACGTCGCCCCGTCGGCCTCCAGCGTGTGCCGCGTCACTTTATGCATGTTGAAACAGCAGGCAAACAGATTGTCGCGATACTCGTCGCCGAACACGTTCGACTCGTAGCGCGCGAGGCCGCACGGCGCCGCCGCGCCCAGGTGCGCCAGCACCGGAAGAACCTCGCCGGTGCGGAGATGATCTTCGATGACCTCGTGGACTTTCCCGTGAACGCCGCCGTAAACCGCGTGCAACAGGCCGTCTCGCTTCCCGCCGGCGGGATGTTGCAAGAACGTCGTCGTAAAGATGCGCTCGCCCCCCGGTGTGAACACGACATCCACGGGGTTATCCATGCCGCCGGTCATCACCGGTTCGATTCCCGAGCCGTCCGTCCGGCAACGAAAAACATGCGCGGCCCGCGTCACCAGCGGCGACTTTCCCGGCCGGTCGTAGGTCTGTTTTTGAAAAGCCCCCTTGCACCAATAAACCCAGCCGTCAAGCCCGGCGTAGGGGCCGTGCAGATCGTTCGCGCAGCCGTTGAGCGTTTTTCCCGCGAACCATTCCTCGCGCCGATCGGCCTTCCCATCGCCGTCGGTGTCGGTCAGCTTCCAGATGCTCGGCGGCGCGGCGACGTACAGCGAGCCATCCAGCCACATCGCCCCTTCAGGGAACATCATCTGGTCGGCGAACACGACGCTCTTGTCGAACCGGCCGTCGCCGTCGGAATCTTCCAGCCGCATAATGCGATGCGGCTTCTCGGCAAGCTGCTTTTCGACTTTGTCGTTCGATCCCGACGAGTCGGCCACATAGAGGCGCCCCTGTTCGTCGAAGTCGGCGACGATCGGCCGATCGACGAGCGGCGGCCCCGCGATGAGCTCGATTTCGAAACCGGCCGGAAGCGTGAACGTATGCCCTTCCAATTTGATCTCGTCTGCCGCGGCAAGCCGAGCTGCGCACAGGACCAACGCCAGTTGCAGCGCTGAAGGCACAATCAAATGGCGAACCCGAACCGAAAGATTCATCAGCGTCTCCCGAAGAAAACCACCGCGCGACTGCGAAATAAAAAGGCCGACTGGCATTATGCTCTGTGGCGATGCCGCCATGCAACGCAGCCGCCGCGATCATTATCTTTTCAAGACCGTTCCCGCTAAAATCGATGAATTGCCGTGCCAGAACCAGACGTCGGGATGCTCGAAACGCTGACCGTCACGTGCCTTACGTGTCAGGAACGGTTCGCCGTGCGTCTCGAAGCACAGCCGCAGGTGGTTCCCTGCACGTTCTGCGGGACAAACGTGGCCGTTCCAACACAGGCCGAGGCCGCCAGGCAGCGCGCCGCCAAGGCCCTCGCTCCCGTGCCCCCCGTCGAGGGATATGCTCTGGCCGAATCGGCCGATTCCCCGCAGGCCAAGCCCGCACGCCGCACATCGGCCGCCAAACACAGCGCCTCTGGCGAAAGCGGCAAGCCGCCCGTCGTGACTCTGGAATGCCCGACCTGTCGCGAGCTCGTCAAAGCCACCGTCGGCCCGCTGCGCGGGACGATTCCATGTACTTTTTGCGGGGTGATGCTGTCGGTCCCCGATCAACAGACGCTCGCCGGCTGGCAGGCGAAGAAAATCGAACCGCGCCGGCGCGAGGAAATCGGCGAGTACACTGCGGGACCAGCGGTTGAAACCATCGAGCTCACCGACGGCGGAGTCTTCGACAAACTCGCCGAAATTCGCCAGGAAGTCGCTCCGCCTCCGCCGCGCTGGACGTTTTTCTCCCGCGTCTTCACGTTTCCCTGGCAAAGCGGCGTGCTCGTGCGCTGGGCCTATCTGAGCGTTGGATTCACGTTGCTTCTCCTGGTGCTGCAGGTGTTGATGAAAATTATCGAGTCGGCTTCCGGAATCGCGAGCGGCGTGGCAGCGGCCTGCTTCGTGCTGCCCCTGGTCTGGATTTCGATCATGACCTTTTCCTATGCCGCCGCGTGCGGATTGAGCGTTCTCGAATCGACGGCCGCCGGTCTCGATCAGGTTGAGGCCTGGCCGGATCCCAACTGGAAGGAATGGATGGGCCAAATGATCTATCTCGGCTGGATCGCGGTGATCCCACTGGGGCTCAGTTACGGTCTCGCGCTTCTGGCAGGCCTGGCGAATATTCCGATGCGCTGGACGTTTCCAGCAGCGTTCTTTTTGATCTTTCCATTTTCGCTGATGTCGGCTTATGAAGCCCATTCCATCTGGGTGCCCCTCACGCTGCCGGTGCTGGGAAGCCTCATTCGCTGGTGGTGGACATGGCTTACGTTTTACTTTTTGACCAGTCTGATGGCGGCGGCGCTGGCGCTGGTCGTAGCTTATGCCGCCATCTCGGGAAATGCCGTGCTGTTGGTCGGGTCAGGTCCAATTGTGGCGGCAGCAAGCCTCGTCTATTTCCGCCTCTTCGGTCGGCTGGCATGGCGCATGACGGCCAGGATGCCCAAGAAACGAAAAAGTACGAAGCAGCCCGACGAGGCACGTGCGTTATGAAAAACGATTTAACCACGAAACACCCAGCGCGGCCGATCCGCCGCGGCGGACAACCAAACCGATCAAAAAGAAAATGACGGCGGATTTCGCGGATACGCGCGGTTAGTTAGCAGCGGGACCGAACTGCGCAGCACCCCGATGAGGGGTGCCAGAATTTAGCCGGGGGTCGTCGCGCAGCGACCACCCCCGGTAGCGTGTTTTGTCATATGCATCCGACCCCGAAAGGGGTCGCAGAACCGCTGGCCGGAGAACGCGGGGAAAAGCACCATGATGAATATTTTTTGCCCA
>DATGKC010000459.1:0-2264 GCA_035294845.1 Planctomycetaceae bacterium
AGCGCGGGAGCCGCCTCCCCCTCCAACTTGCGCTGGCGTTCCTCACTGAGATACGTGTAATCTGATCCGAGGAGGTTCTGTACTTATGAAGACGGCCAGTATTTTCGTACTCACACTCGCTGCAGCCTGGACGGCCCGGGCCGATTTCAGCTACACGACGAGCCCGAAATCGTCGGGCGGCCTGGCCGCTGCTGCCGCCGCCATGCCGACCTCGAAATACTACTTCAAAGGCCAGAAAATGAAGGTGGAGAACGGCGATGTCACCACCGTCATCCTGGATTTCGACGCCCAGACCGTCACCGGCATCGATAACCGCAAAAAAACCTATTCCGTGACGCCGTTCAGCGAGATTGGGCAGGAACTGCCCAACGTGAAAACCAGCGTTCAGGCCGAGGTCAAGGAAACCGGTCAAAAGAAGACCATCAACGGCTTTACCGCCAGCGAACTGCTGATGACCATGGCCATGGACAATCCGCAGGCCAAGCAGGCCGGGATGAACATGCAGATGGAGATCGAGATGTGGCTGTCGCCGGACGTTCCGGGCGCGTCGGAACTGCGGAGCTTCTACCAGAAGAATGCCCCGAAGTTTCCGTGGGCGGCGGTTACCGGAGGCGGCAACCCGGGGATGCAGAACGCCATTGTGGAGATGCAGAAGCGGATGGCAGGCAGCGGGGGTGGCGTGCCGGTGCTGCAGGTGATCCGGGCCAAATCGGCGGGCAACGACGCGCAATCGGCCCAATTGCAGGCCGGCATGGCGCAGGCGCGAGCCCGGCTCGAGGAAATGGCCAAGCAGAGCGGCCCGGCCGGCGATGCGGCCCGGCAGGCGCTCGCCCGCATGGGTGGCGGCGCGGCAGGCGGAGGCGCGTTGTTTGAGATGACCGTCGAATCCTCCAACTTTTCCACAAGTTCGATTCCGGATTCGGTGTTCTCGATCCCAGCCGGGTACCAGAAAACCGACAAGAAGTGACACGCAGGCCGACGTTGATATTCGGCCGCTCACATTCCTCGAAAAGTCGCTGTCGGGTACTAGCGAAGCGCTATCGCCCGGCAACCTATTGAAAACGCGCCGCGCGTGAGATCTCCCACGCATCTCTTTGGCGCTCAAGGGTTTGACAGGGGGATGACGGAAGCGGTGTAATGATAAAGGCGCAGCCTCGGCGTGCCTCCTGCGATCTTGTGGATTCTGCAAGATGCCGTTACCTTGGCGGCGCTTGATGACGTCTTTTCTTCAGATCTGGGAAACAGAACCACCTAACGTAAGTGAAGCGGAACGATTCATGAAAAAGAGATTGATGATGGCCGGCGCCATGGCGACCTCCGTGGTCGTTTTTGCCGTCTACGGCCAAACCCCCTCGAAACCGGCCGCCAAAGTCACCATCGCTTCGCCGGCCGCGGAACATGAGCTCTTTGACCAATACTGCTTCGATTGCCACGCCGGCAACGCCCCGGAAGCGGGGCTGCACCTGGATAAACTCGATACGGCAAATGTCGAGAAAGACGCCGAGAAGTGGGAACTGGTGGTGCGCAAATTACGCGCCGGCATGATGCCGCCTTCGGGCATGGAGCGGCCGGACATTGCCACCCGCGAGGCCATGATCGTGTGGCTGGAAAACCAATTGGACAAGAACCGGGTCTCAGTCCTGCCGCCGCCGGGGCTGCACCGGTTGAATCGTACGGAATATACCAACGTCATTCGGGACCTGCTGGCGATCGAAGTGGATCCGGCGAAGTATCTGCCGTCGGACGATTCGACGCGCGGCTTTGACAACGTCGCGGCCGGACTGTCTCTTTCCCCGGCGCTGCTCGAAGGGTACACCTCCGCCGCCGGCAAGATCAGCCGCATGGCGGTGGGCGATGTGACCTCCGCGGTGCAAGCCACGTTCCGCGTGCCGGAAGATACGTCGCAGGATTATCACATCGAAGGCATGCCGTTCGGAACCCGCGGCGGCCTTCTCGCCAAATACGAGTTTCCGGCCGACGGCGATTACGCCATCAAAATCACGCCCATCAGCAAGGGCAATATGGGCGACACCAATCCGTTCGGCGAAATCACCGGCGAGAAGCTGGAATTGCTGGTGGATGGCCAACGGCTGAAGCTGTTCGATTGGGATAAAGAGCGGGTGCGGTCCGACGGCACGTTCAACTTCAAATTTCCGGCCAAGGCGGGGCTGCACACGGTAGTGGTGACGTTCCTGGCCACCAATTATGCGCCCGGCAACGATCTGGATCAGCACTTCCTGCGCAGCACGATCGAAACCGGCGGG
>DATGKC010000460.1:0-4539 GCA_035294845.1 Planctomycetaceae bacterium
GCCCGATGAGCCGCCCGAACTGTGGTTGGGATTCCAAGGATTGCGGCAATGGCCGAGATGGCGGCCCTCGGTCGTGCCGGGAATGCCGAATTCCGGCGTGTTGGTTTTGCCGGCCAGAACGACACCGGCGCTGCGATAGCGTCGCGTCAACTCGGCGTCTGAATTCGACACGTAGCCCGCAAGTAGCGCGCTGCCGTTCGTCATCGGCCAGCCCTCAACCGGCAGGTTGATGTCCTTGATCAAGAACGGCACGCCTTTGAATGGCCCGTCAGGCAGCTTGCTGTGCGCCGTCTTTTTCGCTTCGTCGTAGGCCTTGTAGACGACGGCATTGAGTTTGGGATTGTGCCGTTCGATCCGCGCGATGGCTTCGTCGAGCAACTCGAGCGGTGTGACCTCGCGGCGGCGAACGAGATGCGCGAGTCCGAGGCCGTCGTAATCTGCGTATTCGGCGAATGCCATTGTTCAGATCCCTATTTTTTCATAGCGGTGGACCCATGGTGCCGCCTTTTCCAGTTGCGCGGCAAGCTTGAGCAAAGTCAGCTCGTCGCCGAACGGCGCGACAAATTGGGTGCCGATCGGAAGATTGTCTTTGTTCCAATAGAGGGGAATGTTCATCGCCGGTTGGCCGGTGACGTTTTGCATTGCGGTGAACGGAACATAATCGATCTGGGGGCCGAAGGATTTCGTCAAGTCGACGTTGTCGAAGTCGAAGACACCGTTTTTCTCCGGCGGCCGACCGAGCGTTGGGGTGATCCAAACATCATAGATCTGGTGAAAGCTGCCCATCTCGCGCGCTGCAGCATTGAACAAATCCTTGCCCTGCAGATACTCGCTCGCAGAAACTTTTTTTCCAGACTGGTACAGCGCCCAGGTGAGACCCTCAAACAAGTCGCGCGACGGCGTTTGCCGCGTGATTTTCGCGATCGCATCGATGCCGGCCGCAAGTCCACCGCCCCAGAACGCGGTAAACGCGCCCATAAGCGAAGGTTGGTCGAGCGACGGCGTCGCTTCTTCCACGATGTGGCCGAGCTTCTCGCACGCCCGGGCTGCGGTCTTAACCGCCGTGACGCAATCTGGATGCAGCGGATTGCCGTCGAGCTTCTTGAGCGTCACGGCGATGCGCAATCGTTTGGGCTTGCTCTTGATCGCCTTGAGATAGGAATCCGGGTGAGGCGGCTCCGCGAATGGATCGCCGGGCATGAAGCCGCGCACGGCATCCAATGCGGCGGCCGTGTCGCGCACGGTGCGCGAAACGACCAGATCGTTGGCGAGACCATCAAGCGCCGCGCCGAAGTCCGGACCGTGACTGAGCCGGCCGCGCGTTGGTTTCAATCCAACGAGGCCGCAAGCGCCAGCAGGGATGCGGATGGAGCCGCCGCCATCGTTGGCGTGCGCCAGCGGCACGATCCCCGCCGCGACTGCCGCGGCCGAACCGCCCGACGACCCACCAGTCGAGTGCGCGAGATTCCAAGGATTGCTCGCAGCGCCGTAGAGTTTGGACTCCGTCGAAGCGACGAGACCGAATTCGGGAACGTTCGTTACTCCGAAGAGGATCAGTCCTGCTGCCTTGAACTTCTCGACGAGGTAACAATCGCGCGGATGACGGATCGCAGGAATGAAGCGGGAAGCCTGACGCGACGGCAGACCTTGTGCGAAAGCGGCGATATCCTTGAGCAGAAAGGGAACGCCGGCGAAAATGCCCTTGCCGGTATTGCCCTTTGCCAACTGGCGCGCGCGCTCATAGTCCTTGAAGATGATCGCGTTCAGCTTGGGATTGAGCGCTTCGGCGCGCGCGATTGCTTGATCGATCAGTTCTGCCGGTTTGATTTTTTTCTTTGCTACAAGAGCGGCCAATCCAAGCCCGTCGAACGAGCCATACTCGGAGAACGCCATTTCACACCCGCCTTGTTATGGCACGACACTAGCCGAGCCGTTGCGAGCCTGTCACGACGCGCTCGCGCGGCACTGCAGCATTCGCGGGCAGGCGAATTTGCCGCCGCGAGAGGCGCCGAATAGGATGGTGCGACAGGGTGGGGGCGCCAAATGCACATAGCGTTCGAGCGCACGATCGCAAGCGCTTATCGGTTCGGCGCCGCAAATTGTCTGGCGATCCTGGGGATAGCCTGGCTGCCGTTCCTCCTCTTTCTGGTCGCGGTCGTGTTGCTTGTCGTTTCCATGTTGCCAGAACTTAGCAGTCTTATGGCGATGGGAACCGACACGTGGGGCGAGGCGCGACTCGCTGAGTTTGTACTTTCGGTAATGACCAAAACGTTCCTGATTTTGCTCTTGTTCTTGCTGGTATATGCGATGGTCACCGTTGGACTGATGCGCAGGGCGCTCGGCCAGGAGTCCGGACGCGTTTTCATCTATTTTTCTCTTGGCGCCGAGACGTGGCGCATGATTGGCGCGTTCGTCCTGCTGCTGCTGCTGGCCGCGGCCGCAGTCATCGCGTATTGCATGGGCGTCGCCCTGATCTCCTTTCTCCTGGGAAAAATTTCGGCTCCGCTTCAGAATTTCGTGCTGCCGTTTCTCATCCTGGGCGGTCTCGTGTTCGGAATATATGCGATCGTGCGCGCGCAATTCTTTCTTCCCGCCGTCGTCGTCGCCGAGGGCCACATCGGGATCCGCCGCTCCTGGCATCTCGGCCGCGGCAACTTTTGGCGCATTGTCGGCATTGTGTTGGCGGTAAGCCTTCCGGCGTATACAGTTCTCACTGTTCTCAATTCGATCGTCGTACAGCTTGCGCTGAGTGGTCAGCCGCTCCCAATGCTCGCAGTGACGCCCGGCAAAGTGTCGCCGGATGAGTTGCGCCGATATCTTGCCGCGTGGCTCGCCGCGTTCCGTAGTGTGTTTCCTATTATGGCTCTGCTTCAATTGCTCTATATGATGGCGGTGACCGGCCTCTCTGCCGGTGCGATCGCGACTGCGTACAAACAAGTCACTGGCCATGACGCAGACGCGTCGTCTGCTTCAACAAGGGTTACCGAATGAACAAGATCCCCGTGGGCCAAACCATTCGCTTCGCCTACGCCTTCACCTTCGGCGAAATCGGCACCATTATCGGACTGATCTGGATTCCCACCCTGATCAACGCGGTGGCTTCGTTTTTTGTCCTGCGCGCCTATTACGACACACTGATCAACAGCTTCGAGAACGGGATGCCGCCGAGCGGCGCGGGACTGGGTTGGCCGCTGCTTCTCGCTTTTCTAGCCATGCTGCTCCTGGCGATGATCGGAGTTGCGGTCACCCAGCAGGCGCTAGGTCTGCGCCAGGGGCCAGCCTTCGCGCGCATTTCGCTCGGCAGTGCCGAATGGCGCGCGTTCGGCGGCTTTTTCGGTCTTTACTTGCTCCTCGTACTATTTATCGCCGTCTTTGCGATTGTGGTCAGCGCCGCTTCAGTTGCGGGCACCAATGCGGCTCAATCTAACCCTGCTTCCGCGGGCCTGCTCGCGGGCGTCATCGGTTTGGCGGTGCTGATCGGCATCGGCATCCTCCTGTATCTGGTGGTGCGTCTCAGCTTTCTGCTGGTTCCCTCCGTCGTCGATGGCGGCGAATTTGGCCTGTCGCGAAGCTGGCTCCTCACCAAGGGCAACTTCTGGCGCATCGTCCTTATCGGTCTGGCCACGCTGCTGCCGATTGTTCTGATCTTGAGCGTCGTACAACTCGTTCTTTTCGGGCCGGGATATTTCATTCCGGATCTGCAACAGGCCGGCGACGCCGCGGCGAGAGTTCGCGTCCTGGTCGATAAAATGCGCACGACGCGAGACAACATGCCGGTCCTGATGGGATTGAGCTTCGTGATCTCGCCGCTTCTCTACGGGTTGATGTTCTCCGCAGCGGCCTTCGCATATCGTTCGCTATCGAACTCTGGCGCACCGGTCGCACGCACCAGCACCTGATTGGGTCGGAAAACGGACAAGCGAGCAACGTGCGCAATATCCGCCTGATCCTCGTCCTTGCGGTCGTCTATATCGACATGCTGGGAGTTGGCCTCGCTTTTCCAATCCTTCCCAAACTCGTCGAACATTTCGAGCATGGCAACATTTCACACGCCTCTTACCTCGTTGGCTTTCTCGCGTCCGGATTTTCGCTGATGCAGTTTCTGTTTGCGCCGTTGATGGGCGCCGTGTCGGATCGCTTCGGACGCCGGCCCGTAATTCTGCTCTCGCTGAGCGGAGCGGGCGTCGCCTATATGCTCATGGCTGCTGCGCCCGAACTAAGCTATCTGGCCGTGGCAAGGCTCGTCGCCGGCGCGATGGGCGGCTCATCCTCGACGGCCGGCGCGTACATCGCCGATATCACGCCGCCGGAGCGGCGCGCGCAAAGTTTTGGGCTGATCGGGGCAGCCTTCGGTTTCGGGTTCATCACCGGGCCGGTCGTCGGAGGTCTTCTCGGCGCCATCGACCTGCACCTGCCGTTTCTGGTCGCGGCTTGCCTCTGCTTGGCCAATCTTGCTTTCGCATTTTTCGCGCTGCCGGAATCGCTGAGCGCGCAAAACCGCAAGCCCTTCGCGATCCGCCGCGCCAATCCCATCGGCGC
>DATGKC010000461.1:0-4415 GCA_035294845.1 Planctomycetaceae bacterium
TCTTGAAATCGCGTTTCTCAAGAACCCGTAGCGGAATTCGCGAGAATTCCGAGGGTTCATTGCGCATGTCGGAACTCTGGCGAGTTCCGCTACGGGCGGATTACGGCCCGACGGCGGAGGCCGGCTGTACAAAGGAATCGCGGGTTGAATCGTTGGCGGCACGCTGGTCGCCCTCTGCGAGCTGCGTGCGAATCGCGCGCTTGAGTGCGATCTGCTGGTTGTCGCCAGGGCCTGCAATCAGCGTCACGTCGTCAACCCGGAATTGCCCTCGTTCTTTGACCAGGTGGAACCGCGCGCCCACGCCGCGATCTCCCAGGACGACCTCGGCCCGATCTTCCGAATGACTGATCGAAGACAGCGCGGGCGCGAAAAACGCGTCGGGGCGGGGTTCGAATTCGGTCAATCCGTCGAGATTGTCCCAGGCGAAGCGCGAGAAGTCGGCCGTTGAACATCCACGGACCACGTGCATTTGCGCGTTCTTGAGGCCAGCGGCGAAGTCCAAAACGGGAATCAGTACTTCGGCCGCCGTCTTCATCGACGCGGGCCACGCCGAAGCCGGCGAGAGCACGTCGTCGACCAGCATCCGCCCGCCTTCCTCGCGCAAGACGATCGCCAGCGGCGTCTCGCCCTGCTCGATCAAAATCTCGGTCAGCGAGCCTTTGAACTGCGTTTGTGCAAAATGGGGTTTCGCCGCCGCCAGGCGGGTCATCGGCAGACCGTCGAAGTGCGCCTTCTGCACTTTATTCCAAACCCGCTGCTTGAAATCGTGCGTGGCATTGTCCTGGAGAATCGCCACGTCGCGCGTCACGAGCGCCGCGCAAAACGCCTCGACCGTCGCCTGGGCGGTGAACAGCGACGAGAGCCGTTTGTCTTGAGAGCTCGTCAAATCGTAAATCGTGACCTCGTCGACAAGAAACCGCGGCGCCGCGTGCAGGCGTTCTTCAGGCTGCTGCGAAAGGCCGATCGTCAGCTCTTCGTTCCCGGCGCGGACGACGAACGTGGCCCGCGCGCCTTCCAGCTTCATGTCGAAGCCGTCCAGCCCCGGGCCCGCCTCGGGCAGCCGCACCTGCGTCAGGTCTGCCCCCGCCAGGCTGCCGTTGAAGAATCGGCCGCCGCACACTTCTTGCAGCGTGCGCTTGTCTCCGGCGCGGAAGGCGGCCTGAAAACGCAACGACGCCGCCATCGCAGCCGACACCAATCGCGCCGACGCAATGTCTTCACCGGTGCTCCGCGATTCGAGCGCCAGGTCGTCGAGCCGCCAGCGCTGGCCGTCGCGGAGGAATTTCAAGATCAGCTTGCCCGTCGATTTTTCACCCTCCGATATCGAAATTGCCAACTCGGCCGACCCGTCGCGGATTTGCTCGTCGGGCAAAATGCGCGTTTCGCCGACCATGTGGCCCGTGATCTTCTTCGAAAACTGCGCGAGCTGATCGGGAGTCAAAAGACTGAGCGATTCGGCGAATTCGGGCGTGGCTGCGGCCAGAATGCGGTCGCGCAAACCCGATTTCCACGCATCCAGCGATTCTTGCATGCTCAGCAGCACCGCCAGCCGCGCCGCAATCGACTTGTTGTCTTTGTAATCTTCGTTGCTGAGGAACAGGTCATCCACCACCCACGGGCCCGTTTTACCCTCGCGCACCAGCCGGAACACCACCTTCCGCCGCTCTTTGCCGATCGTGGCCACGACTTTCTTGGCGACCACTTTTTTCTTGTCATTCTCGTCTTTGATGTCCTTGACGTTCACCACCTTGGGCATGCCCTCCGGAAGGTCGATCAGCTTGAGCGCCCGGAACGTCTCGTCCCCCCGCACCGCCTGATTTTCAAAATCGCTCGATGTCCCGGCCATGAGCCGCTTGGCGTCATGCTCTTTGAGGTCTTCGGCGAAGGCCTGGACCACGCGGCTTTCGACCATGTGCGTGCAGCCGGGCACGAGGCACATCGCATACCCGCAGAGTGCAATAGGCAGAACCGTGCGCATCAGACGTGCCTTCCTTGACAGTCGGAGAGCTCCGGCGGCGAGCAATTGCCCTGCCGGCGTTTCAGGTTGCTTGTGGATAATCGCGAGACTGAGAGAGGCGGGCCTTGTCGCAGAAATCCTGCTGCCGGTCAAGGCCAGTCCTCTTTTACCCGGCACAAGCGGAGGAGGGCGCACGACAGCGTTTGGCTGCCACGACCTTTCCTGGTAGCGGAATTCCCAAGAATTCCGACTCGCTCAGGCGCTTCACGGGAATTCTCACGCTTGACGGGAATTCTCACGAATTCCGCTACGCAAAATCCGTTTCGCCGACCGAACCGCGTCGTGCACCCCGGCACGCCGGGCGCATTTCACGCCATCTCGCGCACCACGACGCGGTTGCCCGAGACCGAAAGCACTTCGATCTTGCGGCCGGCCGAGATGAACGGCCCCTCGCTGATGACGTCGATGAATTCCTCGCCGATCTGCGCTTTCCCCGCCGGCCGGAGCACGGTCATCGCCGTTCCGTGCCTGCCCACCAGCGTCTGATCGCGTTCCAACACCGGGTTAATCGCCGCCGCGCCGGCCAGCTCGGGACGCAATTTCGGCTCATCGGAATGGATCGTCTCGGCGCCGGGAGGATTGAGAATCATGGCGTTGAACAAAGGGATGCTGGGAAGATAGCGGCTGAATAATGCCGCCAAGACCACAACCCCCACGACCGCGCTGCTCAGTGTGGCCAGCGACTTGGCCAATTCGCCCATGTCGGTCGCCGAGTTGGGAATAATGAACGTCTGGCTTGCCAGAATCAGTGAGAACACGCACAGAATGATCCCCGACACCCCGAACACGCCGAAGCCCGGCACGACGAAGATTTCGATCGCCAAACACCCCGCCCCCAAGAGAAACAGCACGACTTCGAGCCAGCCCGCAGTTCCCCCCAGGAAGCGGCTCCAGAAAAAGAGCGCGAAGCACACGCACGAGCAAATCCCGAACAAGCCGCTGGGAAAATGCAATTCCAGGTAAATGCTGGCAAACCCCAGGAAGAGCAACAGGGCCGTCGCCCAGCCCGTGTTCAACGTGAAGATCAGCGTATCGACCCAAGTTCTGGCCGATATGGCGACTTTCATGTCGTGAGGGATGCCCAGTCGCGTCTGCAGCTCGGCGAAGTCGTTGACAGGGGCCTCGGCCAGTTGCAGCTCATGCGCGCGGCGACCCCGCAGCGTCAAAAGCTTGTCGTTTCCCGCTTCGGGGACGGGCTCTCCCTTGATCCATTCGCCGTTCGAGGAGTGGATGTCTTGATCCGACATGTACGAGACGTGCCCGGTGTCGCGGTTCGTCACTCTGTACACGGCGTAGTCCTTGTCCATCATCGCCACGAGCAAGGCCGGCGGACGGTGTTTTTTTTCCGCCAGGCTCTCGAGCGTCACGCGCAAGGGGCCCGCCAGCTTCTGGGGAACGAATTCGAACTGGCCTCCGCGGCCGATCTCGATCATGCCGGCGTCCCCGATCTTCGCCTCCGGCTGCATGTAGATTTCATCGCAGCCCATCGACAAGATGGCCGCCCCGCTCAGGGCCATTTTGGGAATGTAGGCCACCGTCCGCACTTTTTTACTGTTCAAGTCGGCGATCGCGTTCGCCAGATTCATGCTGGAAATGGCATATCCGCCGGGCGAATCGATTTCGAAAATCAGCAGGTTGAACCCGGCGGCAAGCGCGCGGTCGATCTGCCGCGTCACGAATTGTTCAAGCATCGGCTCGATCATGTTGTCGACGCGAATGATCATCGCCCGCGGCGCTTCGCCCGTCGTGGCGTCTTCGCGCATCGCCTCGCGCGGCAAACGATACAGCGTCGCCACCTCGTCGCGCGACTGGGCCGTGTTCATGACGATGATGTTGTACCCCCGCGCCAGCTCTCCCGAAAAAAGCCCCGGCGTCCCCGCTTCCTTGACCGATTTAACGTCCAGGATCTGCGTCCCGGCCTTTCGCAGGTCTTCATAGCCGTTGCGCGAGACGACGCGGCTTTCGCGCGACGTATTCGGCTTGGTTCCCAGCTCCAATTGCACCCACAACAGCTCCTTCTGCCGGTCGAGCATCTTCATGACCAAAGCTTCGTTCAATTTGGGATTGTGCCGGCGATTCACAAGATTGATCACGAACGCCTGTTCATCGGGATCCAGCGGCGTCCCCAGGCTGATGTCTCCCAATTCGGCATCGGGCTTCATCACGATTTCTTTACAGGCCAGGGCCAAGACGACGTGATTTCCCGTAACCGTTTCGGGAATGTAAGCCACGGTCGTCAGCGAAGGGATGTCGCTGGAAAGAAAGCGGGCCAGCCCCAGAATCTGGTGGAAGGGGCTGCTGCCGGGCCGGATTTCCAAAACAAGAATCCCGCGGCGTTTTTCCTGCAAGGCGCGGGCTTGCAGGGCCAGTGCCGCGCGGTTCACTCGGCCGAACACCG
>DATGKC010000462.1:0-8063 GCA_035294845.1 Planctomycetaceae bacterium
ATACGGCAGCGACTCGGGAACCACCGCTTTTCGCCCGACGCCGCGTCGTCAATCTGGATGAAGTCGAGCACGTAGCGAAATCGGACTTCGACTGAACTGATTGAATCATGACTCTCGGTAGCGGCCTCGCGGATCGTTTTAAGGATCTTCGCGTCATCGTCGGGATTGAATGCAGGACACAGCGCGACGAGCAACGCGATTTGAGCTGTCATGGAGGCAACCTTGGGCATGACGTGCTGACGACGGTCTTACCTGGCGACAGCCGCAATGATACTGTCCTGTAAATGGCGTTCGCAACTCGCAAACTTCGCGTGTCGCTCGACTTCCGACCGACGTGATGCTTAGACCGGGCGAAGTCGCTGTTTCTCCGACTGTGCCGCTGTACGCCACATGCCGCCGGCATTCTCGCGGCCCTCAGCGCCCGCTACAATTCGCGCATGAGCCAGCGCCACCAGTCCAAAAGGCCCGCGATCGCCGACGCGCGGCGGGGCAGCCGCAAATTGGGCTATTTTCTCGAGACGTTCATGTGCTCGCGAAATGATGGAAATGTCATCAGCGGCCGCGGAAGAACCGACCGTGCCTGACGAACCGACTAAGCTCCCGGAACGCGAAGTTGGTCCCGGCGCAGTCCCCGCGGCGGAATCGCCTACACACCCCGTGCCGGCTCCGCCCGCGGATGAGGGTTCGCGCAATGTTCGCGTCGCGACCGCTGTGCGCCCGCCCCGGCGGCGGCTGGCGCTGATTTTGTTTCTGCTGACGTGCGCGAGCACCATCTACGCGGGGACCGGTCAATTCGCCACACAGAGAACCGTCATCGATCCCGTGACGGGGAAGCGCGTGCGGCAGTATGAAATCGATCCGGCAACTCACGTCGGCCGGCCGGTGATCGATTGGCCGCAAAGTCTGCTCAATGGTCTCACATATTCAGCGGCGGTAATGCTCATGCTGGGAGCGCACGAATTGGGGCACTATTTGCAGGCCCGGCGCTATCGAATTCCTGCCAGTCTCCCCATGTTCATTCCCATGCCCATCAGCCCGGTGGGGACGATGGGAGCCGTGATTGTGCAGAAAGCGATGACAGCCGACCGCAAGTCGATGTTCGATATTGCCATCAGCGGACCGCTGGCGGGTCTGGCGGTCGCCTTGCCGCTCAACTGGTGGGGCATCCAGCATTCTTACGTGATTCAGGTGCCGCCAGAAGGGGTGGGCTGGACCAATCCCCTGATCGTCGAATGGATGGTGGGCTGGATCAAGCAGCCGCTAGAGCCCGGGCAGGACATTCTCCTTAACCCGATTCTGTTTGCCGGCTGGGTCGGCATGTTTCTCACGGGGCTCAACCTCATTCCGATCGGTCAGCTCGACGGCGGCCATATTCTGTACTGCCTTCTGCGCCGAAAGGCCCATGTGATCGCCCGCGCCCTCTACTTCGGCGCCATCGGCTTTGTCGTCTATCAGGTCATTCAAGGCCGCGTCGAGTATTTCGCGTGGACGCTCATGCTGCTTCTGGTGGGATTCATGGGGACGCGGCACCCCCCGACAGCCGACGACCGAGTGCCGCTGGGAATATTCCGCATTCTGCTGGGATGGCTGACATTGGCATTTGTCCTCGTCAGTTTCGTGCCTTCCCCCCTGTATGACAACAAAGACGTGGCACGGCCGCGAGCTCCCATTCGGCATTCGCCCGAGCAGGAAGATCGCGATTGAAATGGCGGCAAGCCGATCTTACGCGCGGGGCACGGCGAGTCTTTTCGCAGTTAAAATGCATTCTTGTATAAGCATATGTGGATGAATAAAGGCGCCCGGGCCATGAATAATCCCGCGAAGGACGCACGTCCTTGTGTTGACGTGACTTAAGGCGTTTTTTTGCGAAAGACTCGCAACTGGCAGGTGGGGGTGTACATGATCGGCGACTCGGTGCGGAGATGCCATAACTTCAAATGCCGGAATGACCTGTGTAGACCTCCGTGCGCGCCGCGCTGAAAAAACATTCCGGCCAAATTATTCATTCCGAGTATATTCATGGGATTCAACGGAGGTGCACCATCGATTTGGACTATCGCCGACCACGCGGCGGGGTGGCGGGGTCAGAGTGTGCAAGAAAAGCCGAACTCTCATTTTTTGTGCGAGCACCAAACGTTGAAACAAGATGAATTGCGTGCCGGCAAACGATGGCCCCGGACACGGGTGCTCAACAGCAACAAGAACCCTTGAGCGCGCACCCCACGGGGCCATCGCTCGAACAATGCTCCGACAAGGCCAAGCGAGTGCAGAGTCGTGCGCGCCGCGGAAGCGTCATTTTCAGGCGATCGCTCTGACCCCGCCACCCGACGCTGTCGGTCACTCGTGTGTTCGCGGCCAACTGCCGGACTGATTCCAGAACCCCGATTCGCGCGTGCCGTAGTAATCTCTGACGACCTGATCCATCACCGCGGCAGTCCGCGCGGCCGACACGCCCGTGCTGGGGCAAACGGTTTTCGCTTCCGGGCCTCCAAGAAGTTCATCGACAATCGTCTGGATCAGCGGTTGCTGCACGTGCTTGGGGTGCGGTATTTCGAAACTTTGCGATTGGCCGCCGATGCATAGGCGCAGCGGCTCGTTGGCGAACACGGCCAACGTCAACTGGCCTTTGGTCCCGAGGATTTCCAGACAGTCCGTGCGGCGCTCTGCGGCGAAATTCCACGAGGCCGTTCCCAGCACCCCCGATTGGCTCTCGAAGCTCATCGAGACGGCGTCCTCAACGTCATATCGCCCACCGCGATTGGTGCACGAGCCGCTCACGCCGGCCAGCGGGCCGAGCCAGTAATCCAGCAGATCGAGTACGTGCGATCCCAGGTCGAAGAACAGTCCGCCGCCGGAATGTTCGGCAATCAGCCTCCACGGCGGCTGCGCCCGATCGAACTCCGCCGGCGGCTCTTCGTACCGATAACGAACGCTGCGCAGTGCACCCAGCTCGCCCGAGTCGATCAGTTGGCCGGCTTTCAAAAATCGAGGCAGACGGCGCCGGTAGTAGGCCACGAACAGCGGCACTCTTCGGGCGGCAAACGCATCGACCAGCTCGCGGCACTCGGCGTGGTTGCGCGCCATGGGCTTTTCGATATACGCGGGCTTTCCCGCCTCGCAGACACGCAAGCCATAGTGATGATGCGAGCCTGGAGGCGTCGCGATGTAGACCGCATCGACCTCTGGATCGAGAATCAATTGTTCCGCGTCGTCGTACCATTTCTTGACGCCGTGCCGGCGGGCGTAGTCCTCGGCCGCCGACCCGTCGCGCCGCATCACGGCCGTCAGCGCGCTGCCGGAGACGAGCTGAAAGGCCGGGCCGCTTTTGAGCTCGGTAACGTTGCCGCAGCCGATGATTCCCCAGCGAACATCCTTCACAACGTCGCTCCTGCGATGGTGTTTAGTAGCCAATGTGGGCCACTGGTCATTCAGGCCAGGCCAGCTCGCCCATCATCTCGAACAGCAACAAGACGATCCAGGCCTTGGCCGAAAACTTGGCCGGTGTCCGCCGCAGGTTCACAACGCCTTCGTAATCCAATAGAAAAACCTCGATTTCTTCCATTCCGTCGAGATTGCCGCGATGCGGTCGGCCCGTACACTCGACGAATACGACCGCGGCACATTCATCCGTGAGGCCGGCCGAGGCGGCAACGGCCGGGCTGGCTGTGAGAATTCTCGTCAGCTCCAATCCCGTTTCTTCAGACAACTCGCGTCGCGCGGCCGTTTGGACGTCTTCACCGTCGTCGCGCAGGCCGGCGGGGAACGAATATTCATAATCTCCCAAAGGCACGCGAAATTCCTTCGTCACCACCAGTCGATTTCCGGACGAAGTTTTCAACAATGGAACGATAAAGACGGCATCCGGCTCCAGGGGCGCGGCGCCGAGCACCGGATGGGCCTTTCGCGACGCAAACTGCCACGTTCCGCGCGCCCCCGAGTCGTGCTCGCACTCGACTTCGAACAGATTCAGCCAGCGCAAGTCCGTCAGTTTTTTCAGGCTGTCACCCAGAATTCGCATGAGCTGTTCTTCGCCGGATCGCTAAATCTAAAAGAATCACTGCTGGTCGATCGGCCGGTCCGGCGGAGGCGGCGGTGGCTGCTGCCAGTTCCAATGGCTCTGGTATTTGACATCGAGATAGGGCGTTTCCACGCGGCGACCATGCTCTTTCTTCGAAATCAACAATGCATGGAGCGCCCCGCTTGTGAGCAAAGTTCGCTCGACCGGCCATGTCGGCTTGCCGGTTTGCATCATGTCATCAATTCCCTGGACGAGATAGGCGAAATGCATAAAGGGGCGGGCATCCTGCGCTGCGAACAGAGTCGATTCGACCGAATCGTCGTCATACCGCCAGGCCGCCGACCAATTGTCAACCGCGCCGTTCAGCGTCAATACGCTGGCGCGCAGGCCGTCGGCGAACTCGATGACGAACAGCACCGGATTGGGCACGAGGTCGGCGAGCTTCTGAGCGTCGGGCGGTTTCTTCAACCGCGCCAGCGTCGCCTCGAATAACTCGCGATCGACGCCGCCTGCTTCGAGGGCGCTCCACACGCTGCGATCGACCAGGCATTGCACCGCCTTGACTCCTGTTTCGCCGCCAAAGCGCCGCTCGGCGAGCGCCTCGACCATTTCCAGTGCATGAAATCCGTAGGCATCGAGCGAGCCGTACGAAATGGCAACGATCTGTTTGAGCTTCGCGCTATGCCGCACGTCGGCCGGCGGTTGCCTCCACAGCACCGGGAGCGACGAACCGGCCATCAGCGGAATGTCGAGCTCGCGGGCCGTGTCGTAAATGTATTTTGCGTCCCGCCAGTTGTCGGCCAGGTGTTTGTCGATGAACACCGGCACCGATCGTTTACTCACTCGAAAGACCTTCGCCACCTCGTCGAACAATCGCTTTTTGGGGTACCGCGTCTGCCCGGTGTCAGACAAGTCGTACTTGCCATGCTCGGCGACCAGCAACACGCCATCGACCGCCAGGTCTTGCTTATCCAGCGTCAGTGCGTCGGCGACCGTGTCAGAGATGCGGAAGCCGTATTGCCTGGCGAAAGGCCGGCTGAGGTCGTTCTCGGGAATCTGATCGGTAAACACCGACATCAGCCGCATGAGCGGCGTGTCTCCCTTGCCGTCGAGCGTTTGCGTTTGAAAGAGCCGGCTCACGATCACATCGGCGTGGGAGTTGTGCCGATATTCGGTGACGACCGCGGCAACTCGCTTCGTGTCGTTCGTGCCGGCAGGGGAATCGCCGTCCGAAAGTGCAGGGATGCAGAACACGAGCGTTCCGGCAAGCACAACGGCCGCCGCGATCGAGCATTTTCGCCGCGCAAAGTGCAGCATTGGGCGTCTCCGACGACGTGACGTTCACATGGATCCATCTAATTTTCTGAACTCTGGCGAGTTCTGCTACGAGCGACGAAACATTTCAAGGCATTTTCGCGCGGCCCATCGCGACAAGCAAGGCAGTCGACGAGCCGTTGTCTGGGCTCTGGCGAGTTCAGTCACGGGCGATGAAGCATTTCAGCGGTGCCTGAGAATGACGAGCGCGATGTTGGGTCCGGCCGGGGGCCGAGCTAAAATAGTCGCAGCGAATCTGTCTTCATGAGCGTCAAAGGCAAGACGCGAATCTCAATCAACCGCAGCTTTGGAGTACATTCGCATTGAAGGTTATTCTCACGGAAACCGAAATCAGTCAGGGCATCAGCGAGCTGGCAGGGCGAATCACCGCCGATTATCGCGGGCGTCCTCTCACGGTTCTGGGCGTGCTCACCGGCAGCTTGATCTTTTTATCCGACCTGATCCGCCGGCTGGACCTCCGGCTGCAGGTGGGGCTCATTCAAGCGTCGAGCTATCGGGGCCGCGCCACATCGCCCGCGTCGCTGACCATCCGTGCCGCCGCGACGCCGGAAGTCTGCGGGCGCGACGTATTGCTGCTCGACGACATATTCGACACGGGCCGCACGCTCTCGGGACTGGTCGACACGCTGGAACAAATGCAGCCGGCGAGCCTGCGATCGGCCGTACTCTTGTGGAAACAGGGGCGGCAGCAAGTGGCGATCGCTCCCGATTATCATTGCTTTCGAATTCCCGATGTCTTCGTCGTGGGTTACGGGCTCGACTACAACGACGAATTTCGCCATCTTCCCTACGTGGCGGCCCTCGCCGAGCAAGAGCTGTAGCGGAACTCGTCAGAGTTCCGGCAACTGCAGACGGCGCTCTGAATTCTCACGAATTCAGCTACGCTTTGGCGAGTTCGGCGAATTCGGCGATGTGCGCTTTTCAGTCAGGCGCGCGGCAGCCGCCCCAAGAGTCGCCTCGCCTTGCGGGCCCAGCTTCGGTTCTGGCGCGCGAAGAAGGCTGGGCCGCCTTGCAAATCCGACAGCGTCGATTCGAGGCGCTCGCGCGCCAGTGCATGCTGGCCCCGGTCGATCAGAAGTGAGGCGATCAGGACGTAAGCCTCCGGATGCGTCCAGCGCTTCAGGTGCTGCTCGAGGCGCTCAAACGCCGCATCCGAGTCGTTGAGATTCACCAGAGTTCGGCAATAAGCCAGCGACACATCGCCGAACTTGTAGGTTCCATCCTTGGCGAGAATGCCTTCGAGATGGGGCCGGGCCGCGGCGAAGTTCTGCCGCTGCATCTGCGTTTGTGCTGCGCCCCACAAGGCCGGCATGTTGGCCGGGTCTTTTTGCAAAGCCCGGTGGAAACAATCGGCCGCGCGGTCGGTTTTGCCGGTTTCGCGGTAAGCCTCTCCCAGTTCGACAAACTGGTGGGCATTGCCGATGTTGCGTGCGGCCACCTCCAGCCTCGGAATCTGCCGCCGCTTCGACCATTTGGCCATGAGCGAAGGACCGGAGGAAAGCCGCGCCCCCGGCAGCCAGCGCACGAGAAAATAGATGACAGCCGCCGGGACGTTGCCGATGAACAGGATCCACAGCCAAAGATTCCGCTCGGGGTCGTGCCGCGCGCAGTGGATCAGCATCCAGATCCACAGCCCACCGGCCACCAGCGCGATCGGATTATAAAGCAGCAAAATCGGATGCTGCAGGTAGAACAGCGGATTCAGCGGCATGTCCCAGGCGTCGAATCCGGGGCTGGTTGGCTGCGGACCGTTGGGAGCGGTGTCGGGCATGGTTCTACGTCGTGTAAAAATGCTGACGGCGGCGAATCGAGCCGCTTCGCGACCATCGAGACGCGTCGGTCATACGAAGAATCAGCGCTCACTCGACGACGCTCTTACTTGGGAGTCTTCAGTTTGATCGGAAGCTTGTCGATTTTTGCGGCCAGTATGAAATCATTCTCCGACAGCCCGCCGATCGCGTGCGTCGAGATTTCAATCCACACGTTGCGGTAGCCTTCCAGGTGCAGATCGGGGTGATGGCCTTCATTCTCGGCAAGCTGCGCCACGCGTTCGAAAAACTGCATCCCGGCCATGAAATTTTTGACGACCCAGTCTTTGCGAATTCCCTGGCCCGCCTGCGAAAGCCGCCAGCCCGAAAGTTTTTTGATCTGGGCTTCGGCCTCGCGCCGATCGAGCACTTTGACGTCCCCCTCGCAGGGGGCGCATTTCTTCTTGACGAGTTGTTCCCGGGATTGAACGGCCATGAGATCATCCTTTCCTGAACCAGGTTCAAGGCCCGCCTTCAGACGGCGGTCAATTCTACCTCAAAAAGTCGGCGGAAGCGACGAAGATCGTGGCTCATAATGCGCTGGCAGCGGCCACGGCGACCCGCGGCGCCACTTGCTCCAAATAACGTAGAAAACCCGCGGATTTCCCAACCCGGCCTTCGGCCGGAACCAAAGCGATTTGAAAAGACAAATGACCGAGGATTTCCCAGCGCGGCCGAAGGTCGCGACCAAAGCGATTCAAAGAGAGTGACCGCGGATGTCGCGGATATGCGCGGATGCACAAATTGACCCTCGTGGTGTTCATCCGCGCGTATCCGCGAAATCCGGTGTGCCAAGCAAGTCGGGTTGATCTTGTGAACTGAAAGGAGTTCGCCATGTGAATTGCTCGAAACACATGTAGTCGCCGCAGCGTCGGCGAGAGCAATCTCGACGGCGGAGCCTG
>DATGKC010000463.1:0-2890 GCA_035294845.1 Planctomycetaceae bacterium
GGGCGAGCACGATCGTGCGCACCGACGGCACGATCGTTTCGGGGCTCGTGTTGCGCGAAGAGGGCCAGGTGCTGCTGGTGGTGAACGAGCAAGGGAAGGAAGTCCGCGTGGCCAAGGGTGAGATCGACGAGCAAAAGCTGATGAAGCTTTCGCCCATGCCGGCCAACATCGCCGAACAACTCGGCGATGCCGATTTTTTTGATTTGATGGCGTATCTGCTCTCACTTAAGGCGCAGCCGGCCGCGGGAGGGGCAAAGCGCTGAGCGGAGGATCATCGTGCGAGGGGAGCGAATGGCGTGGCCTCTTGTTCCTGTGGAACCCGCCCGCCTTCCAGGACGGGCGGACCACCCGGTTGCACTGCCTCGCAACGCGAAACGCGTCGTGCGCCCGGCGAGCGCGAAATCTGAAAAACCGCTTCTTGTCAGCCTCCCGGTCGCATGCTACGATTGATTTCAGTTGAGTCTTCCGTGACTCGACATGCCTCTGCCATGTTCGTCACGGGCCTGTAATTGTTGACCCTATAACAATCCGCAGGGGACCGTCTCGATCTCGGCCGCGTGTATATCCGTCGCCCGCTTCGGCGGGTCAAACGGCTCACACAACCCGGGTCAAGGTCCCCACTTTGCATTGCGGGTTCAAACAAGAAGGCCCGAACGGCATTACGGTGGAGGTTTTTTTATGGGCCTGTTCGATCGGCACGAGCAAGAGGCGCGCGACGGCGTTCGTCCCCTGGCCGCCCGCATGCGCCCGCGAACGATCGACGAATTCGTCGGCCAGCGGCATTTTCTGGGCGAGGGTAAGCTGCTGCGGCGGATGCTGGAAGCCGACCGGCTGGGGTCGGTGATTTTTTACGGCCCTCCCGGCACGGGAAAAACGTCGCTGGCGGAAATCATCGCCCGGCACACCAGGTCGAACTTTTTGCGGATCAACGCCGCTTCGGCGGGAGTCAAGGAAGTGCGGAGCGCGCTGGAAAGCGCGCGGAATGCGCTGGAAACAAGTCAGACGCGCACCGTCCTCTTTATCGACGAGCTGCATCATTTCAACCGCACGCAGCAGGACGTGCTGCTCCCCGACGTGGAAGAAGGCGTCGTCACCTTGATCGGCGCCACAACGCAGAATCCGTTTTTCTCGCTGGTTTCACCGCTGGTGAGCCGCAGCCGGGTGTTCGAATTCAGGCCCCTCGAGCGGGCCGAAGTGCTGGATTTGCTGCGGCGCGCGCTGGCCGACCGGGAGCGGGGCCTTGCCGGGCGCAACGTGTTTGTCACCGACGAGGCCCTCGAGTTTCTGGCCGAGGTTTCGGACGGCGACGCGCGGCGCGCGCTCTCGGCGCTGGAAGTGGGAGTGTTGTCGCTGAGCGAGAGCCATCAAAAGCTCGACCTGGCCGTCGCGCAGGAATCGATTCAGAAAAAGGCGATTCAATACGATGCCGCCGGAGACGAGCACTACGACGCGGCGAGCGCCCTCATCAAGAGCATGCGGGGGAGCGACCCGGACGCCGCCGTTTACTGGCTGGCGCGCATGTTGGAGGCGGGGGAAGAGCCGCGGTTCCTCGCGCGGCGGATCGTGATCGCCGCCGCCGAAGACGTGGGAAACGCCGATCCGACGGCGCTTCTGGTCGCGAATGCCGCGGCGCAGGTGACCGAATTTGTGGGCCTGCCCGAATGCCGCATTCCCCTCGTGCAGGCCGTTCTCTATATTTCTCTCGCGCCCAAATCGAACGCCACGATCAAAGCGATCGACGCGGCGCTCGACGATGTGCGGACGCAGCGCGTGCTGCCCGTTCCGGTGCACCTGCGCGATTCCCATTATCCGGGCGCGGCGCGCCTGGGGCACGGCGAAGGATACCAATACGCCCACGATCATCCGGGAGGCTGGGTGGCGGCCGATTACCTGGGTGTCGAAAAAACGTATTACGAACCGGTCGATCGCGGGTTGGAGGCCGAGCTAAAAAGGCGACTGGACGAGTTCAAGGCACGGCGCAGCGCGGCGGCAAGCGAAGGCGCCCGCACGACCCCGGCCATCGTCAAAGAGAACTGACCGACTCTCCTTTGCCTTCGCCTGCTGCACGGCGCGGTTTTGCCCTGGTGGGTCGGCGGGAGTGCCGCCGGGCTGGGGGTGGCGGCGATGACCCTGACAATGGCCTTGCCGGACAACTGGACTGTGTACACCCCAGTGTTCCACCTCCAGGCAATGTGGCTGGCGGCAACCGGCGTCTACCTGCTCTCACATGGCATCGGGCCGGGGATTTGAATTACTCTTCGACTTTGTTCCCTTTCATCGCTTTGATCAGGCGCCAACCCGAACTGTCGGCAGTCAGTGCCGTATGGCCCTTGTAGCGGTCGTAGACCTCTTGCATTTCCTCGATCGTGTCGAAATAACCGACGATATGGGCCGCGCTGAAGGATTCGCCCGCTTTCACCGGCCTGCCGTGGATCTCCTCGATCATGATGAGGAAATTGCCGGGCCACTGCGCGCACCATGCTTCGTAAACGACCGAGGGTTCGAGAGTCATCCCCGCCAGCCAGGGCCCATCCTTGCCGGTCTCACGGTCGCGCAAATGGTAGGCGCGGATGAAGCGGTCTGGCGTTCGGTTCCTATCGCGCCGGTAGTTGAACTTCCTGTCGGGCGGGAACGGCGTGAAGAATTCGCTGGACGGAATTCGCAGACCGTTGGGGCCGCTCAAATAGGAGAGATACATCTCGCTGAACGTGTTCCCCTTCTCATGGCGGACGCAGCCCGGAGTATCGTTGCGCAGGAACATTTCGGCCGAGTCGTTGACGCTGTCGATCTTGTCCATCAGAACAAAGTAGCGCCGGCCCTTCGGAAACACGACGAGTTGCGTCCACCGCGATCCCGCCTTGCGGCCAGGGGCGGCAAATTCGTATTTGTA
>DATGKC010000464.1:0-9439 GCA_035294845.1 Planctomycetaceae bacterium
CGCGAGATCGAAGTCGTGGGGGCCTTCATGGGAACGCGCGGCGAGCTCGACCAGGTGCTCAAGCTGCTCGACCGCAAACTGCTGCGTCCCGTCGTCGACCGCACGTTCCCTCTCGAAAAACTCCGCGAGGCCCATCAATACCTTGAAGATCGCAAACAGCTCGGCAAGGTCGTGATCGAGGTAGCGTGATCTGGCGGTTCGCCGGCGTTAAGCAGCCGACGTGAGCTAAGCTTGGCTCGCGTGCTAAAGTTGCGCGGGGAGGTCGATACCGCATCACGCAGAGCGTGATGAGTCTCGGCGCTTACCCGCGCGCACCTCGCCACGCAAGCCAAATTCCGCCGAACGAGCAATCGCTCAGGCTCTCTTCTCAACGCGCCGGCAGCACGTTGTCTCAGAAAGCGCGGAATGTCCCTTCCGTCTTCCCGCTTACCGTCAGTTTACCTCGGGCCAGTGTGATGGTGAATCCAGGGAGCCACGACGGTGCGAGTGAGGTCTCCAGCGCGGGCGAAAAACTTGCGGGTTGACATTCAAGAGACGCGTGGGAGACCCGCGGTCGCGTGTTGTGGCTCGGTCAGGAGACCGGCCACAACGCGGTGGTTCGGTGGGGAGACCGGCCACAACGGTGTGGCTCGGTGGGGAGACGTCGGGAGACTGGCCACAACGGTTGCTCGTCGCCGCCGCCACGATGTTACAAAAGATAAATCCGCGCGATTGAGAAATAGATCACAATGCCCGTCACGTCGACGAACGTGGCGACGAAGGGGCTCGAGGCCACGCCGGGGTCGACGCCCACCCGTTTGAAGATGAGGGGCAAGGCCGAGCCTACGAGCGTCCCCCACAGGCAGATGATCGCCACCGATTGCGAAATCACCGCCGCCAGAAGCCATTTGTTGGCCTCGCCCAGGATCGACTGCGGCGTGAGCCAGGCGCGCACGAAGCCGATCGCGCCCAGCGTGATCCCCAAGGCCAGGCCCATAGCCAGCTCGTGCCGAATCACGCGCAGCCAATCGCGCAGCCGCACCTGACCCAGCGCCACGGCGCGCGTGATAAGCGTGGCGGCCTGCGAGCCGGAGTTTCCGCCCGTCGAAATGCACAAGGGGACGAACAGGCTCAGCGCCACGATTTTGGCGATCTCGCTTTCGAAGTGCGCGAGCGCGGTGAACGTGAACAGCTCGGCCACAAACAAAAGCGACAGCCACGTGGCCCGCTTATACCACAACGTGAAGAAATCGGATTCGAGATATTGCTCGGTCAGAGGCTGCACGGCCCCCAGACGGTGCACGTCTTCGGTGGCTTCCTGCTGCAAAACGTCGAGCACGTCGTCGTGCGTAACGATGCCCACCAGCCGCTCCTGGTCGTCGACGACCGGCATGGCGATGAAGTCGTACCGGGCGATCTTGCGGGCCACGTCTTCCTGATCGTCTTCGACGCGCACGGAAATCACGTCTCTGTCCATGATGTCGGCAACGCGCGTTTCGAGGGGCGCCAGAATCAGCTTTCGCAGCGACACGAACCCGCGCAGCCGCCGCGCGTCGTCGATCACGTACACGTAATAAATCGTCTCGCGGTTGGGGGCCTGAAGCCGGAGCTGCGCCAGGGCGTCCTTGACCGACATGTCTTCGCGGAGCGAGGCGTACTCGGTCGTCATGATCGAGCCCGCGCTGTGCTCGGGATACGAGAGCAGCTTTCTGATGTCGTCGCGCTCGGCCTGGGCGACCAGGGGCAAAAGCGACTCGATCTGCGATTGCTCCATCTTCTTCAGCAGGTCGACGCGATCGTCGGGGGCCATGACCTCGAGCAACGCCGAGACGTGCGGTTTGTCGATCGTCGCCACCAGCGCCATCTGCCGGGGCCGTCTGAAAAACTCGAAGATTTCCCCACGCCGGTGCAAATCGGCCTGCGACAAGACGCGCCAGCAATCGGCGGCGCTCAGGGCTTCGAGGTTTTCGGCGACGACGCCGGGGTGGAAGACGTTGCAGAACTCGCGCATCGCCGCGTCGTCGTTCTCGATCAGCATTTCCCGCAGTTCGGGGAGCAATAGAGGGTCGAACATGGCGCGTGCTTCCAAAGGGGAGAAAACCAGCTTCACGCATTCGCATCGAGCGATTATCCGCGGAGCGCGAACAGGGCCACGTTATAATAAATCAGCACGCCCAGCATGTCGCTGAGCGAGGCGATGAGCGGGTTCGACATCAAAGCCGGGTCCATCCCCGCCCGCCTGAGAACAATCGGCAGCAGCGTTCCGTTGACCGTGCCGAACGTGACGACCAGCGCCACCGTCCCCGCGACGACCGCGGCATCGGTCGCCGAGACGTAAAGGCACGCGAAGCCGAACCCCAAGAGCGCCAGTCCCGCTCCCAGGGCCAGGCCCGTAAAGAGCTCGCGGCGGCCCATGCGAAATTGCGTCTTGCGGTCGATCTGCCCCAGGGCCAGGGCGCGAATGACGAGCGTCGCCGACTGCGAGCCGGCATTGCCCCCGCTGGCCAGAACCAGGGGCAGAAACCAGACGAGCCATTCCCAGCGTTCAGTTTCCTGGTTGTAATGGCTGAGCACGAACGACGTGCCGAAGCCCGCCACCAACAGCAGCACGAGCCAGATTCCCCGCTTCCAGGCCAATGTGACGAAAGGAGTCGAAAGATAGCTGTCTTCGAGAGGACCGACCGCCCCCAGCCGGTGCACGTCTTCGGTGGCTTCTTGCTGCAATACGTCGAGCACGTCGTCGTGGGTCACGATGCCCACGAGGCGTCCTTGGTCGTCGACGACCGGCATGGCGATGAAGTCGTAGCGGGCGATTTTGTTCGCCACGATTTCCTGGTCGTCGACGACGCGCACCGAGATCACGTCTTTGTCCATGAGCTCCGAGACGAGCGCTTCGGGCCGCCCGAGAATCAACGTGCGCAGCGAGATGAACCCGTGCAGGTGCCGCGCGTCGTCGATCACGTACACGTAATAAATCGTCTCGCGATTGGGGGCTTGCAGCCTGAGCTGGGCCAGGGCCTCGCGCACCGTCACGTCTTCGCGGAGCGAGGCGTATTCGGTGGTCATGATCGAGCCGGCGCTGTGCTCGGGATACGACAGGAGCTTGCGGATGTCTCCCCGCTCGGCCTGGGCGATGAGGGGCAAGAGCAGCTCGACCTGCGACTGATCCATGTTCTTGATGAGATCGACCCGGTCGTCGGGAGCCATCTCTTCAAGCAAGGCCGAGAGGTGCGCTTTGTCGGCGGTCGCCACCAGCTCCATTTGCCGCGGCAGGCTCACGAACTCGAAGATTTCGGCCTGGCGAGCCAGCCCGGTGTGCGAGAGCACGCGCCAGATATCGGGATTGGGAAGGGCCTCGAGGTTTTCGGCGACGACGCCGGAGTGAAACACCTCGCAGAATTCCTGCATGGCCCGCGTATCGTTTTCGATGAGCATTTCCCGCAGTTCGGGAAGCAGCAGGGGATCATACATGGCGGCGGTTCCAGTAAAAAACCCCCGGAATGGAAGGAGCAATTCCACCGGGGGCGAATCTGGGACGTCGTTTCGCGAGTCTGTCGGAGACGAATCAAGCCGGCTGATTATGGCCGGCGGCGTATCAGCGTTTCGAGAACTGGAAGCTTCTGCGGGCCTTTCGATGACCGTATTTCTTGCGTTCGACCATGCGGTCGTCGCGGGTGAGGTAGCCGCCGTCGCTTAAGGCGCCATGCTGTTCGGGGTGCAGCGCCTGAATGGCGCGGGCCACCGCGAGAATGACCGCGCCGGCCTGGCCGTTGACTCCGCCCCCCGTGGCCCTCACCCAGACGTCGACTTGCCCGAATACGCCGGTCGCCTTGAGCGGGGCTTCGATCATCAGCCGGTGGCGCTCGACCGGGAAGTAGTTCTCGAAGGGGCGGTCGTTGATCGTGATCTTGCCGCTTCCCTTGCGCAACCGGACTCGCGCCACGGCCGTCTTCCGCCGACCGGTGCTGATGGCCGTGCCGTCGGCCTCCACGCGACCGCGGACGATGTGCGGCATCCGCGGCGCCGCCTGTTCGGTCGCCTGAGACCCGATGTCGAGGCCCGGGGCGGCTGCCTCATCGGCCTGAGCCCCTTCGGCTGATTCTGCGGCAGCCGGGATTTCGCTTGCGGGTTGCGCGGCCTCTGCCTCCGGAGGCGCGGAGGCCGGTTCGGGTTTTTCGTCTTGTTCGTTTGCGTCGTTTTCCATGACCGGGTTTTCGTGCTAAAGGCTAAGAGCGCGCCCTGGGAGTATTTGCGTCGTGTCAAATCGCTTTCGGCTCGGGCGCCTGCGATTGGTGCGGATGCGTCGTTCCGCGGTACAATTTGAGTTTTTTCAGCATGTGCCGCCCCAGTTTGTTCTTCGGAAGCATGCGGCGCACGGCCAAACGCAAGATTTCTTCGGGGCGCCGATCGAGCAATTCGGCCGCCGGACGCACCTTGCGCCCGCCCGGATACCCCGTGTAATGATCGTATTCCTTGGACATCATTTTGGCGGTGAAATGCGGATGGCTGGGGTGGGCCATGCGCCGGCCGCCGAAACGCACTTTTTCTGCATTGATGACCACGATGAAATCGCCGCAATCGACGTGTGGCGTGTACGTCGGTTTGTGCTTACCCATCAGAATCGTGGCCAGTTTGACCGCCAGCCGGCCGACCACCTGTCCTTCTGCGTCAACGAGCATCCATGCTTGTTTCACTTCACCCGCTTTGGCGAGATACGACTTAGTCACTTGAGATTTCCTAAAACCTGATTGCAACGGTGCATCGACGATTGAAGCCGCCGTTCCCATGCCGGTCGGCGGCGACGTGCCCATACTTTCGAGCGGCCGCAACCGGCCAGCGGGAGCACGGTCGAAACAGGTAGACTAGCCATTTTTCCCACGGCGTTCAATGTCTGCGGCGTAAAAAGTGGCGGGCAGGCCGGCGCGACTTTCACCGTGGCTGGGCCGACCGGACAAAAGCGCGTCGCGGAAGGCGCGGAGAGCAACCGGGTTGATTTCGCCTGTCCGATCGCCGGCAACGCAGGCTGCCGAGCGAATTCCCACAATGTCGGGGCGAATGCCCCAAAGTGCCGCCAGATCGCCGATTTGCAACTTGCCTGCCAGGGCAAATGTCAAATTCCGCGATCGGGCCTCGTTCGCCAGCCGGTGCAGGCGTTCGATGCTCAGCCAATCGATTAACCGGCCGTTTGCCTTCGAAAATGTGTCGATCAGCACTCCGATACAGCCCAATTCCGCCGCTTTTTCAATGATCGCTTCGGGACAAGGCCCGGCTGCCGCCTCGCAATCGGCGTACGCCACCGCGATCCATCCGCTGGAAGCGGGCGATGCATCGCCATCGGATGCGCCTCGCCCGTTTCGACTTGCGGCGTGTGTGTTCTCGAAAGCTCTTTTGGCTGCTTCGAACCGCTTGATCCAATCGGCGCGTGATCCCAAACCAGCGGTCCCCAGTTTCAGGAAGGAAAGGGTCGCTGGCAGACTGGGCAAACTGGCGTTGTCCCGCCAATCGGCGGCTTCCCCGAGCGCGGCGCTCACCGGCAGGTTGCGATCAAATCGACGGGCAATTTCGCGCACCGCGTCGATTGTTGCCACATCGGCCATGCCCATCGCTCCCCGGCCGGGGTCTTTTACGTCGAGCACATCGCAACCGCCTTCCAGGGCCGAACGCGCTTCGCTTACATTGCGGACGCTCACCAGCAGCCGGATCGACACAGAACTTGACCTCTTGATCGAATTTCCTCGGGACGATACAATTTGATGCTGCAATACTAGAGACGCCTTCTGGTATTCGCCACAGTCCCAGCCCGGCGGATTCGGCTTCTCGCGGAGAAGCAATCTTTCCGGCTCAGTCGTATGTGAAGTTGCCATGCGTTCTCAACCCTACTACCGTCCTCCGGACCTGTAAGTCGGCTGAGAGTCGTATTGCGCCGGTAACTTCCTCTGCTTCTTTCAATCGCGACTTGAGCCTCTGCCGCACCTCGCTTTCTTCTTGTCCGTTTCGCTCCCTTTCCAGCGTTTCCACCCGGTAAAGAAATTATGCGCCGTCAAGACATTCGGAACATTGCCATCATTGCCCACGTCGATCACGGCAAAACGACGCTGGTCGATTGCCTGTTGCGGCAAAGCGGCCTGTTCCGCGAATCGCAGCTCGTGGGCGACTGCATTCTCGATTCGAACGATCTGGAACGCGAGCGCGGCATCACGATTCTCGCCAAGAACATCGCCCTCACGTACAAAGGCGTGAAGATCAATATCATCGATACGCCGGGGCACGCCGATTTCGGCGGCGAGGTCGAACGCGTGCTCAAAATGGCCGACGGCGTGCTGATGCTGGTCGACGCGGCCGAGGGGACCAAGCCCCAGACCCGCTTCGTGCTTCGCAAGGCGCTCGAATGCAAGCTTAAGCCTGTGGTCGTGATCAATAAGATCGACCGGCCCGACGCGCGGCCGAGCGAAGCGCTCTCCGAGACGTTCGACCTGTTCGTCGAGCTGGGCGCCGACGACGAATCTCTCGATTTTCCGTACATTTTCGCCAGCGGCCGCGCGGGCTATGCCACGCACGACCCGCAAGTGAAGACCGACAGCATCTATCCGCTGCTCGATATGGTTCTGGAGCACGTCCCCGGTCCGGAAGTGAACCTCGAAGCGCCGTTGCAGATGATGGTCACCACGCTGGCCTGGTCGGATTATGTCGGGCGAATCGCCACGGGACGCATTTCTTCGGGAACGATCCGCAAAGGCCAGAAGATCGCCCTGCTGAAGGCCGACGGCTCGCAGATCGCGGGCGAGGCGGTCGCCGTCGAAGTTTTCGACAAGCTGGGCCGGACCGCGGCCGATGAAGCCACCGCCGGCGACATCGTGGCCCTCACCGGGCTTCCCGAGCCGGAAATCGGCGACACCGTGGCGTGCCCCGACAATCCGGTTGCGCTGGCCCGCATCAACGTCGATGAGCCGACGCTGACGATGCTGTTCACCATCAACTCGTCGCCGCTCGCGGGGCGCGACGGAAAGTTCGTCACCAGCCGACATTTGCGGGCGCGGCTTTATCGCGAGCTCGAATCGAACGTGGCCCTGCAGGTCGAGTCGTCGCCCAACAGCGATCACTTCCAGGTTTCGGGACGGGGCCTGTTGCATCTGGGAATTCTCATCGAAACGATGCGCCGCGAAGGTTATGAGCTATCGATCGGCAAGCCCGAAGTCATCCGTAAGAAGGTCGACGGGGCCTGGCACGAACCGTTCGAGGTGCTCAGCGTGGATGTGCCGACTTCCGACGTCGGCCCCGTGATGGAGCTGACGGGGGCCCGTCGCGGGCAAATCGTCTCGATGCGCGGCGGAGAGACCGGCATGTCGCACCTGGAATTTATCATTCCGGCCCGCGGCTTGATCGGTCTTCGGACGAGACTCTTGAATGCCACTCGCGGCGAAGCCATCATGCATCATCGCTTCGAATCGTTTCGCGCCTGCGAGGGAGAAATTCCCAAGCGGGCCAACGGAGTGATCGTTTCGCAGGAAAACGGCCGCGCCGTCGCGTTCGCCCTCTGGAAACTGCAGGAGCGGACGGATCTATTCGTCGACCCGGGGGACGAAGTCTACGAGGGGATGATCGTCGGCGAGAATTCGCGCGACAACGACATGGTCGTCAACCCGATTCGCGAGAAGAAATTGACCAACATTCGCACCACGTCGGCCGATGAGGCGATCGTGCTTCGCCCGCCGCGCAAAATGACGCTCGAACAGGCGCTGGAATACATCGAAGACGACGAGTATGTCGAGGTGACGCCCAAGGCCATCCGCATGAGGAAGATTCTGCTGACCGAAAACGCCCGCAAGCGTGGCTTCCGGGCCAGCAAGCAGGCGACGCCGTGAAGGCCGTAATAATCCAGCCCCGGGCAACGCCGGCAAGGCCCTGGGAAAGTGTTGAAAAACATCGGCGCCGCCCTGAATGGGCGAAAGAGAAACAATCCACCGTGGTCGAGCCGCCCATTGAACGACGACGCGGCGGTGCAACAAATCGTCTTGTCATGTTGAATGGCGAATAATTCTTGCGAATCGCTATCGACGACCGAGGGTCTGCGTTAAGATCGCCGGCGTTTAGGTCGCTTCCGGCAATTCCCTGCCGGCGCGCGATCTCAGGTCCGGATCGTCACCAGGGTCGTCCATGCCCTCATCACACCGACGCCGACTCTCCGGCTGGGCTGTCTGGGCGGGAATCGCCGGCTCGATCACGGCGATCAACTGGATCTATTTCGTCACGCAAGGCGAATTGATCCCCGTAAGGCCGATCCGGAATTTGCAGGCAATCGGCGTGCCTGGGGTGACGGCCTTCTTGATGTGCCTGGCTCCCATCGCCGTGACGGGTCCGGCCGCACTGGCGTTGGGCATCTTCGCGCACAAGCATCATGCCGACGATCGACCGGGGCTGGGACTGGCCCTCGTCGTATTCGCGAATGTCATCGGCGGCATCGGGACCCTCGCCGGCGCCTGCTGGATCGTCTGCATGGCCGAGGCCGTGCACCGGATGGGCCGCTTGTAGGTGCGACCGACCGGCGGTAACCGCAATTCGCGGGTCGGGTAGACGCGCCCCAATGGAAAGGACACCTGATGCAGTCGGGGCGCGGCAATCAGTCGGCTTCAGCCGACCGAGCCGCACAGTTTTTACATCAGCCGTTTTCGAATCCGTTGGCTTCTCCGCCCTGCGCGTTACAGGGCGGGCTTATTATGCACGCTTCTGCGACGCTTCTCCTGAGATTTGACGAAAGGACGACGGGACTTGAACCCGCGACCATCAAGGAGAAGGGACTGACATTGAGTCAGTCCCTTCGACGCGATAGCGAGCTGAAGAGTGAAACAGCGACTCCGACGGGACTTGAACCCGCGACCTCCGACGTGACAGGCCGGCGCTCTAAACCAACTGAGCTACGGAGCCGGGAAAACGTCGATTCTAGTCGATGGCGCGTGGCCGTCAATGTCACCGGATTTGCCTCAAGGGAAATGCATCGTCGAACTTGTCGAAAAATCGGATTTTGGTGGGAATTGGCCGGGGCCGCTGGTACACTCATGAGGTGCCAGGGGGACTATGCCATGCCTGAAAACTTCGCCGCAAACAAAGATGAACCCATGAGCCTCGATATGGTTCGAGACGAATTGGGGCGCGTCCCCGTGATCGGCCGCGGTTCTGATCGCGAGCTGTTTCTCGATTTGCCCGAGGCAGGCCTCGCAACGGGGGCGTTTTCGGAATCACGCCAAGCTGCCGAACGCGAGCTGCTTGCGAACGATTTCACGCATGGTTTCTAGGTCGGCGTGACTTCGCAACCCACCAGCAAAACATCATCGAGCACGGGCGTTGCCGCGATGGCGATCACCTGCTGCATCTGGTCGGGTAGCAGGCGTTCGGCGGTCTGTTCGAGCCTGCGGGCCAAATTGGGCGCCGTGAAGCCGTTCGAGTCGCTGTCGCGCACCGCTTC